>NZ_BAOX01000010.1:0-45449 GCF_000813105.1 Rhodococcus sp. BS-15
GTTTCGCGGTCCTGATCCACGACGTGTTCCCGTGGGGCTCCCGCCGGGTGCCGTGGGAGCAGCTTCCCGAGCGGGCTCGCCGGGCCGGAGCACACCTGGACGGACTGGAGCGATACGAGGCGGCCGCCCGCGAGCACGAGCACGGCCTGGCGAAAGTTGCTGCGCTGCAGAGCAGCTCGCTGGCAGGCCGGATACTGACCGAAGATCTGACGGCGCTGCACGTGCTACGCGCCTGCGCCGAGGTGGACCCCGATCGCATCGCCACCGCCGGATTCTCCGGCGGCGGAGCCCGCGTCGCACATCTACTGGCCTGCAGCGACCGACTGCGAGCCGGGGTGATCACCGCCTCGATGAGCACGTACGCCGACATCGCCGACGGTCGTGCGGACGACACCAGCTGGCTGATGATCACGCCGGGCATGCCCGCGGTCTGCGACTGGCCGGAGATCGCGGGCTCGGCCGCCCCGACTCCACTGCTGGTCCAATTCGCCGAGCGGGACTCACATTTCGGCACGGCAGGCATGCACGACGCCGAGGCATCACTGCGCCGAGACTATGAGTGCTCGAAAAGCTTTCTTACTCAATGGTATTCGGAGCCGCACCGCTTCACGACGGCGATGCAGGACGCCGCAGCGAGCTGGTTGAGGCTGCACGTGTGACCGGCCATGCTTGACAGCGCTTGTGACTGCGTCATAGTTGGTCCAGAAATTCACATAGCAGACGACAGTTCAGATATGTGAACAGCACAGACTTTCCACAGCCCGGCTCCTCAGGGCCGGAAGAATCCGCCAGACCCACTCGCCGGCTCCCCGATCCGGCCCCGAACGCTTCGGAGCGTCCCCCATGGTCACCACCACACCACCTCGGTCGGGAGGCACCCGTGCGCAGAGCTCGGCCGTCCCTCCCGTCCGGCCGAAACGCAAGCGCCGCATCTCGGCCCCGTACATTCTGATCGCACCGGTCGTCATCCTGCTCGCCGTGTTCATCTTCTACCCGGTCGGCAGTGTCTTCTACTACAGCCTGCAGTTCTACAACCCGACGACGCCGTGGGACAACGGCTTCGCCGGCCTCGAGAACTTCAAGTTGATGTTCGCCGACGACCTGTTCTGGAACAGCCTGCTCGTCACCGCCAAGTGGGTCGGCGTTCAGGTCGTGTTCCAGCTGATCCTCGGCCTCGGACTGGCTCTGCTGGTCAACGAGGTCTTCCGTGGACGCGGACTCGCCCGAGCCCTGGTGTTCTCTCCCTGGGCCGTCTCCGGTGTGCTCACCACCGGAATCTGGCTGCTGATCTACAACCCGTCGACCGGTTTGTTCAAACTACTCGGAGACATGGGCATCGGCGACGGCACCGCCGCCCCGATCGCAGATCCGGACACCGCGTTCTGGGCCACCAGCGTCGCCGAGCTCTGGCGCGGCGTTCCGTTCTTCGCCATTCTCATCCTCGCCGAACTACAGAGTGCACCGAAGGACCTGTACGAGGCAGCAAACGTGGACGGTGCGAACCGGTGGCAGCGCTTCCGATTCGTGACACTGCCGCACCTGAAGGCCGTGATCATCCTGTCGACCCTGCTGCGCGGGGTCTGGGAGTTCAACAACGTCGATCTTCTGTACACCCTCACCGCAGGCGGACCGGCCGACGTCACCACGACGTTGCCGCTCTACGTCTCTCAGCTCGCCACCACCGCGCAGGACTTCGGATACGGGTCGGCTCTGACCACCGTGGCCTTCGTCATCCTGCTGTTCTGCTCGATCCTCTACTTGCGCCTCAGCAAATTCAACAGCGATAAGGCCTGACGCACATGACCACTACCGCAGACCGTCCCGTCGTGACCACTCCGCCGCAGGACCACCCCGAGAAGGTGCGCGTGCATCGCACCAAGCCCCGCGTGTTCAGCGTCGGCCTTCCGTTGGCCGTCTACCTGCTCTTCACCCTTGTCCCGTTCTACTGGATGATCGTCTTCGCATTTCGGCCCGCCGGTTCCAATTCGATGCTCCCCTGGCCCATCACGCTCGACCATTTCGACACCGTCTGGAACACCCTCGGTTTCAGTTTCTTCTTCAAGAACAGCCTCATCGTGGCCGGCCTGTCTCTCGTGCTCACCACCTTCGTCGCGCTGGCGACCGGCTATGCGTTGGCACGCTTCAAGTTCCGCGCCAAGATACCCCTGGTGATGGCCCTGCTGTGCAGCCAGTTCGTGCCCGGCGCGATGCTGCTCATCCCGCTGTTCCAGGTGTTCCGCGAGATGGGACTGGTGAACAACCTATTCGGCCTCATCGTCGCCGACACTGTCTTCCAACTGCCGCTGGCGGCAATGTTGATGGCCGGCTTCATCTCTCAGATTCCCGTGGAACTCGAGGAGGCCGCGATGGTCGACGGCTGCTCACGCCTGAAGGCCTTCCGCATCATCATGCTCCCGCTGCTGCGCCCCGGCCTGATCGCCGTCGGTTCCTTCGCGTTCATCGGCAGTTGGAACAACTTCCTGTTCGGCCTGATGTTCATCAGCAGCCAGGACAAGTTCACCCTCCCAGTCGGATTGAGCTACACGATCGGTTCCTACAACGTCGACTTCGGCGTCCTCGCGGCCGGCGGTCTGATCGCCGCGGTACCGGTGGTCGCTGTGTTCGCCGTCATCCAGAAGTACCTCGTCCAGGGCCTCAGCGCCGGCGCGGTCAAGGGCTGATCATGACGCACGGAAAGAGAATCGACATGAATCGACGCACCCTGCTGCGCACCACCCTCGTCGGCGCGGTCGCGACGCTGGTTCTGGCATCCTGCAGTTCCGAGACCTCACTGCCCGACGGTGAACTCGGAGATCCGAACAGCGGCACCCTCACCTTCTGGGACAACAATGCCGGACCGGATCGAACCCCGTTGTACGAGGAACTGATTCGACGCTTCGAGGAGGTCAATCCCGGCATCGACATCCAGTACGTCGGGCTACCATCCGACAGTGCTCAGCAGAAGTATCAGACGGCCCTCGCCGGTGGGTCGGCACCCGATCTGGGGATCGTGTCCACCGCATATCTGGCGCCTCTCGTCGCGCAGGATGCCGTCGTTCCGCTCGACGACTTCATGGCATCCTCTCCGCAGCGCGGCGAGTACGACCCGAAGATCATCGAGTCGGCGATGGAATCCGGTGGCGGTGAGAACCTGTACGGTCTGCCGTTCACCAGCAACAACGCGACGCTGTGGTATCGGGCGGATTGGTTCGACGAGGCCGGCATCGAGCCTCCGGAGACCTGGGACGAATTCTACGACGCTGCAGACGAACTGACCGACAAGTCCGATGGCCGCTACGGGTTCACCATCCGAGGCGGTGCCGGTTCGATCTACCCGTTGCTGCAGCACATGTTCGCCACCACCGGCATCGACAACTTCTTCGACGGCAGCGAATCCACCGTCAACCGGCCCGAGATGGTGCAGGCCATCGAACGTTTCGCCGCCCTGTACGACGTGGACACCCCCACCGCCGACGTCAACAACGGCTTCCCGCAGATGGTCGCCAGCTTCGGCGGTGGCTCGGTGGCGATGATGCAGCACAACCTCGGATCGTTGAGCAATCACCGTAAGGCGCTCGGCGACAACGTCGGTGCCGTCGCACTGCCCCGCGCGGACAACGGTGTCCGTACGGTGATGACGGACCCGTTCCCGTCCTACACGGTGTTCAAGAGCAGCAAGCATCAGGCTGCGGCCTGGAAGTTCCTCGAGTTCATGACCTCGCCGGAATCGCAGACCTACTGGAACGAGAACGTGGGTCAGATTCCGGTCAACGCCGCCGCTCGCTCCGCTCCCGCCTTCCAGGCGATGCCGTCGGTGCAAGCCGCTCAGGCCGCCCTAGACGATCCGGAGACAGTGCTTGTCACCCCACCGGACTACCTGCCGGATTTCGGCAAGATCGTTCAGGTTCAGATGCTGGGCCAGTGGCAGAAGGTCCTCATCGGGCAACTCAGCGCTCAGGACTTTGCCGACGACTTCGCCGAGAAGCTCGACCGCTCCAAGGCCAAATACGATGCCCGACAGGGTAAATAGGGGATTCGCAGCCATGTCCAGCGTCATCACCGAGGTTGCCGTCCAGGTCTTCAAGACCGAGGCGCGCACCGCCGTCGATTCCTACGGACATCGACACCCCGGACCGTCCGTCCCGACCACCCAGGCACTGTTGCGCATCACCGATTCCGACGGCGTCAGCGGCTACGTCCTGGGCAAGCCCAACTACCTGCGCGAAGACCAAGTGGAGCAACACTTCCGGCCGGTCATGATCGGCACCGACCCGTTGCACCGCGAGGAGATGGACCGCAAGTTCGCGATCCGACAGCGCACCAGAGCCGTCGAACTCCCCGAGCACACCTGCAGCTACCTCGATCAGGCACTGTGGGATCTGGCGGGCAATCGGTTCGACACCCCGGTGTGGAAGCTGCTCGGCGGGGCCCGCAGCGAGGTCAAGGCCTACGCGAGCACCATGTGTGGGGACACCATCGAGGGCGGACTGTCGAGCCCGCAGGAGTACGCGGATTTCGCTGTGGCGCTGAAGAATCAGGGCTACCAGGGAATCAAACTGCACACCTGGATGCCGCCGCTCGAAGGGGCACCGAGCCTCACCAGGGACATCGAGGCCTGCGCCGCGGTGCGAGATGCCGTCGGGCCCGGGTTCTCGTTGATGCTCGACGGCTATCACTGGTACTCGCGTACCGATGCGCTCGAGCTCGGCCGCGAACTGGACGCGCTGAAGTTCGATTGGTTCGAGGAGCCGATGGACGAGTTCTCGATGCGCTCGTACAAATGGCTGGCGAATCAGATCGACACCCCCGTGATCGGCCCGGAGACCACTCCCGGTCGGCATCGTTCGCGGGCGGACTGGATCGCCGACGAGGCATGCGACATCCTGCGTGTCGGCGCGATGAACGGCGGCGGCATCACGCCTGCACTCAAGACGGTGCACATGGCCGACGGGTTCGGGCTCGAGTGCGAGATCCACGGCAACGGTGCGCCCAATCTGGCACTCGTCGGCGGTGCCCCCAACATCCAGTGGTACGAGCGCGGCCTGCTGCATCCGCTGGTGGACTACGACTGGGTGCCACCACACCTGAAGTCCATCGTCGACCCGATCGACGCGAACGGAATGGTGCAGATGCCGACCCGTCCGGGCCTGGGCGAGGACATCGACCTCGAGTACATCTCGAACAATCTGATCGCCGAGTACTGATGGCCGTCGACAATATCGGTGTCCGCGTATGAAACATCGTTCATCATGAGGGACACTGTCTTCATGGTGAACGATGTCACGGCCACAGCTGCGCCGGATAGTCAGCCGGTGAAGTCGGCCGAACGCACGATCCACATCCTCGAAACCCTGGCCGCGTCCCCCACGCGCATGAGTCTCGGCGAGCTCCAGGAGGCCTGCGGGTACCCACGGTCGAGTCTGCACGCCCTGCTCCGGACGCTCAAGGACCTGCGCTGGATCGAGGCCGACGAGTCCGGCTCGCGGTACGGCATCGGCACCCACGCCCTGCTCACCGGCACGTCCTACCTCGACAAGGACTCCGTCGTCGGCCGAGCCGCGGCGGTGCTCGAAACACTGCGCTCCGATGTGCGGCACACCGTGCACTTCGCCAGACGCGACGAGGACTGCGTCATCTACCTCGCCAGCCGCGGTTCCAAGCTCGAGGTGCGTCGCATGCACCGCGTCGGACGCAAGTTGCCGTGCCACGTCACCGCCCTCGGGCAAGCGCTGCTCGCCGAGCTGACGACCGACGAGGTGACGACGCTACTTCCGAAGAAGCTCGAGCGGTACACCGCGAACACCATCGTCGACCGACATGCCCTCATCGCCGAACTCGCTCAGGTGCGCAGGCGCGGCTGGTCGCTCGAGCAGGAGCAGGGCACCGTCGGCGTCGTGTGCATCGCGACCGTCGTGCCGTATCGAATCCCTGCCACCGATGCGCTGAGCGTCTCGATGCCGGCCGAGATCGCCTCCTACCCCGGCGAACTGGAACGCATCGCCGGGGTGCTCACCGAACACGCCGCCGCCTGGGCACGAGAACTGCGCGCCGAGGGAGTTCGCTGACGTACCCGGATGCGTGTCCTACGTCTACCGAACGCCGACCAGGCGGGTAACGTCGGAAATGAGCTGAAAACTTACTGTTCGATCGCGAAGAAGGACACCTTCATGCCGGACGACGCTGTGCGCGGGCGTTCCTCGCACGAGGCGATTTCCTCTGTCCTCGCCGATGTGAACGCTGTCCGCCCGGTGTTCCAACCCGTGATCGAACTCGCCACCGGAACCGTCCTCGGGTACGAGGCTCTGGCGCGGTGGCCCGAGTGGCCCTTACTGGACCTGGATTCCGTGTTTTCGACGGCGGCAGATCTGGGCGTGGTGGACGATCTCGATTGGGCGTGTCGCACAGGCGCGGTCGACGCGGCACTCGCTGCAGGGATGGCACAGGAACTGTGTTTGTTCGTCAACGTAGAACCCCATACCGCGACCGGACCGACCGACGCCGCCAAGCGCGCGTTCGCAGCAGCCGAGGGCCGATTTTCCGTGGTGCTGGAGTTGACGGAGAGGTCACTGCTGGCCGATCCCGCAGTGTTGTTGGCCGTGGTTGCCGACGGTCGGCGGGCAGGATGCCGCATCGCTCTGGACGACATCAGCGTGCATCCGGACACGGTGACCATGCTCGAGTTCGTCGCACCGGACATCATCAAGCTCGACCGTTCGTTGGTCCAGCGAGATCCGAATCGAGCGCAGGCGCGCGTGATCGCCGCGGTACGGGCGCATTCCGAGGCGACCGGGGCGACCGTTCTGGCAGAGGGGATCGAAAACGACGAACACCTCGCCCGCGCTCACTCACTCGGGGCGGTACTGGGCCAGGGATGGATGTTCGGAAGGCCCGGTCCGCTGCCCGAGTCGGTGCGGACCGCACCGGGTGCGCTGTCGATTCTGAGCGAGCCCGTTGCCAACTCCGGTCTGGTGCCGAACATGCCATCGGATCTGTTCGAGCTCGTGGCTCCGTCGATCGGAACCAAAGCCTTCATCCGCGCCATCTCCCGCCAGATCGAGGACCACGCCCGCGATACCAACGATTCGCTGGCCCTCATCTCCACCTTCCAGCATTCCCGTTGGTTCAGCCCGTCTGTCGCCGAGCAATACGCCTTGCTGGCCACCAAGCACGCATTCGTCGCGGCCGTGGGCGTCGGTCTGGGAGGCGAACCTGCACCGGGTGTGCGCGGGGCAGATCTCGACCCCACGGAGGAGTTCACCCGGGAGTGGACGATCACCGCGGTCGGTCAGCACTATTTCTCGGCGCTCATCGCCCGCGATCTGGGCGATACCGACTGCGCCGACGCGGATCGACGATTCGAGTTCGTGCACACGCACAATCGGCAGCTCGTCGTCGCCGCGGCCAGATCGCTCATGCGCCGCATCATTCCCATGTGACCGGGGCTGATACCGGCTAGCGCACCTGCACCCTCGCCACGGTCCACGCACGACCCTGCTCGCTCAACGTGAAGCCCAGACCCGGGCGCGCGGACAGATGCATGCGTCCGTCCCGGGTCTCCAGGTGCTCGTCGAACAACGGGTCCAGCCAGTCGAAGTGCTCCACCCACGTCTGCAACGGATACACCGCCGCGAGGTGAAGATGGATCTCCATGGCGAAGTGCGGGGCCAGCTGCAGATTGTGGTGCTCTGCCAACGCCGCCAACTTCAGGAACTGCGTGATTCCGCCGATGCGGGGAGCGTCGGGCTGGAGGATGTCGACCGATCCGGCCTCGATGAGCCGGACGTGCTCGCCGACGCTGGCCAGCATCTCCCCCGTCGCGATGGACGTATCGAGACCACGAGCGAGCTGCGCGTGCCCCTCGGCGTCGTAGGCATCGAGTGGCTCCTCGATCCAGACGAGATCGAACTGCTCCAGGATTCGGCCCATGCGCTGCGCCGTCGGCCGATCCCACTGTTGGTTGGCATCGACCATCAACGGGACGTCGTCGCCGAGAAACTCGCGCACCGAGGTGACTCGGGCGATGTCGGTGCGCCAATCAGGCTGTCCCACCTTGAGTTTGATCCCGCCGATGCCGTTGGCCAGTGAGATGGCGGCGTTCTCGATGACCTCCTCGATCGGAGTGTGCAGAAATCCGCCGGAAGTGTTGTAGGTCTGCACCGAATCGCGCGCCGAGCCGATCAGCTTCGCCAGCGGCAACCCCGCACGCTTGGCTTTGAGATCCCACAGCGCGACGTCGATCGCGGCAATCGCCTGCGTCGCAACACCGCTACGCCCCACCGACGCTCCGGCCCACACCAGTCTCGTCCAGATCTTGCCGATGTCATTGGGGTCCTCGCCGATCAGAACTGGGGCGATCTCCTGGGCATGCGCAAATTGGGCGGAACCACCTGCCCTCTTGGAATAGCTGAAACCGATTCCCTCGTGGCCTTGTTCGGTGCGGATTTCAGCGAACAGGAAGACCACCTCGGTCATCGCCTTCTGCCGGCCGGTGAGCACCTTGGCGTCGCTGATCGGATTCTTCAGCGGTAGCACGATCGAGGACAGTGTCACCTCGGCAATGCGGTCGAGACTCGCGGCACCGGGTGCAAGTGCAGCGATCGCAGCACCCGGGGCGGTGAGGCCGCTGATGGGCTTGTCGGTGTCGATGGTCATCTGCGACTCCTGAGATCGTCGATTGCTTAGCTTCACAGCCTATTTCGACGATCGATGTGGGTCCAACACCATTTATCGGCGGATCGATACCGCCAGAGCATCGATGTTCGACGCGATGTCCGCGACCCGACCCACGAACGTATGATGCGTGACGCCCGACGAGTGGGGCGTCATCAGCACATTGTCGAGATCGCGGAACGGCAACACACTCGGCTCGCCCACGCCGTCCGGTCCGGGGTATCGGTACCAGACGTCGACCGCGGCCGCGGCAATCTGTTTGCGCGACAGGGCGTCGAACAATGGTTGTTCCTGGACCAAGGGTCCACGCCCGACATTGACGAGTACCCCGTCGCGACCGAGCCGGCCCAGTTCCTCGGCACCGATCATCCCGCGCGTGCGGTCGTTCAGCGGTGCGGAGACCACGAGGACATCCGCGAAATCGGCGAGCCTTCCCACATCCCCTGCATCCGAGACCCATTCGAGTCTCTCATCCGGAGCCCGTCCGCTCCCGGTGACCGCAGCACCGGTCGCCCCGTACGCCTGAAAGAGCTGCCAGGTTCGCCTGCCGATGTGTCCGAACCCGACGAATCCGATGCGGGCACCGCTCAGCGACAACGGTTGCGGGATGCTCGGGTCGTAGACGGCGGTCGCGAACCTCCCCTCGCGCAGTGCCCGATCCTGTTGCAGAAACTGTCGGCGCAGCATCACTGTTGCCGCAACCACGTACTCGGCGATCGACTGTTCGTGGTGAAAGGTATTGCACACCTGCACATCGGGGCCCAATCCGGAGCGGTCGACGTTGTCCGTTCCCGCGCCGACAACGTGCACCATCCGTAACCTCGGCGCAGCGGCACCCATGGCCGCACTGAACTTGCCGCCGACGTACACGTCCGCGTCGGCGAGTTCTTCGATGACTCGACTTTCGTCGAACGGAACACACCAGACGACCTCGGTGCCGACGGGCAGACCCGCCTCGAACTGCTCACGATGCGGCAGCACATTTCGATCGCCGACGACGACCTTCATCAGCGTACGAGAACTCATCGAACCAGGGCCGGCCGCTTGCTGTCGAACGTCCATCCCTCGATCAGGTACTGCATTCCGATGGCGTCGTCGCGGGCACCGAGACCCTCCTTCTGGTACAGCTCGTGCGCCGCATCGATCTGTTCGAAGTCGAGTTCCACGCCGAGTCCGGGCTTGTCGGGCACGGTGAGGAAGCCGCCCTCGATGGCGAACGGCTCCTTGGTCACTCGCTGCCCGTCCTGCCAGATCCAGTGTGTGTCGATGGCGGTGATGGTGCCGGGGGCTGCCGCCGCAACGTGCGTGAACATGGCCAGGGAGACGTCGAAGTGGTTGTTGGAGTGCGACCCCCACGTCAGGCCCCAGGCGTCGCACAGCTGAGCGACACGCACCGAGCCGGCCATCGTCCAGAAATGTGGGTCGGCCAGCGGGATGTCGACGGCACCGGACCGAACGGTGTGGCCCATCTCGCGCCAGTCGGTGGCGATCATATTGGTCGCAGTCTGCAATCCAGTGGCACGTTTGAATTCGGTCATCACTTCGCGGCCGGAGTAGCCACCCTCCGGTCCGACCGGATCCTCGGCGTAGGCCAACACGTCACGCAGGCCACGACAAGTCTCGATCGCGTCCTTCAGCAACCAACCGCCGTTGGGATCCAACGTGATTCGAGCCTCCGGGAACCGCTCGGCCAGTGCGCGAACGGCGGCGGCCTCCTCGGCGGCAGGCAGTGCGCCACCCTTGAGCTTGAAGTCCTGAAACCCGTACCGGGCCTGCGCAGCCTCGGCAAGACGCACTATTGCCTCGGGATCCATGGCCTCCTCGTGCCGGACGCGCATCCAGTCTTCGGCACCGGACGCCTCGTCGGCTGCACCGCGGTAAGGGAGGTCCGTCTTGGTGCGATCGGCGACGAAGAACAGGTATCCCAGAGCTTGCACCTTCTCGCGCTGCTGACCGTCGCCCAACAGCGCTGCAACAGTGACGCCGAGATGCTGGCCCAGCAGATCGAGCAGAGCGGATTCCACCGCGGTCACTGCGTGAATCGCAATCCTCAGATCGAACGTCTGCGCGCCGCGGCCGCCGGAATCACGATCGGCGAATGCGCGGCGCATGTCGGCGAGAATCGCGTTGTAGCGGCCGACTCCCTGGCCCTCGACGAGCACGCGCGCATCCTCCAGGGTCTGGCGAATAGCTCCCCGCCCGGCACTTCCCCAACACCGGTGCGACCGTCGGAATCGGTGAGTACCACCAGGTTGCGGGTGAAGTACGGAGCGTGTGCACCACTGAGGTTCAACAACATGTCATCGTGACCCGCTACAGGAATCACACGCATTTCGGTGACGACGGGCGTGCTGGTGTGGACGTTCATGTCCGACCTTTCTCACATACTTCTGGTGACTCGGCTCACACGGGACACTAGGTCGCACGGTCGATGCACGTCCAAGACCACTTACGCATCGACCGATGCAGTAGCGGTATCGGCTATCGCAGGACGTACTCATCGAGCCTGGCAGCGGGATCGATACCGAGACTGAATCGAATGCGACTTTTTTCGACTTGGACATGTATCGATCGGCCTTCTACCGTGTTGTGCTATGAGCCAGGTCACGCCCTGGCGTCAGTGCACGTATCGCACCACAGCCCTAGGAGTCACCCCATGACAGCGTCGACGACACAGTCCACCAACCTCACCGGCCGGATGATCATCGCCGGCGTCCCGGTCTTCGGTGCCGGCACGCAGATTCACGGAATCGACCCCATCACAGGCGAGAGTCTCGAACCTGCCTACGGGCACGGAGACAACGCCGACGTCGACAAGGCCTGTGCGGCAGCGGCCGAAGCGTTCGCCGACTACCGGGCCACTTCCTCGGAGACCCGAGCTCAGTTCCTCGAAACCATCGCAGACAATATCGCCGCTCTCGGCGACACTCTGATCACGCGCACCGTCGCCGAGTCGGGCCTGCCGCTGGCCCGCATCACCGGTGAAGTCGGCCGCACCACCGGACAACTGCGCCTGTTCGCTTCCGTTCTGCGCGAGGGTAGTTGGAACGGCGCCCGCATCGACCCGGCGCAGCCCGAGCGCACACCACTCCCCCGCGCCGACATCCGCCAGCGGCAGATCCCGTTGGGCCCGGTCGCAGTGTTCGGAGCCAGCAACTTCCCGCTCGCCTTCTCCGTCGCCGGCAGCGACACCGCTTCTGCCCTCGCGGCCGGATGCCCCGTGGTGGTCAAGGCACACGATGCCCATCCGGGAACGTCCGAGCTGGTCGGTCGAGCGATCGCCGACGCGGTGTCCTCCACCGGAATGCCCTCAGGCACATTCTCTCTGCTGTTCGGCTCCGGTCGCGGACTCGGTACCGCGCTGGTCACCGATCCGCGCATCAAGGCTGTCGGCTTCACCGGATCGCGTTCGGGTGGAACGGCGCTCGTCGCCGCAGCAGCCGGTCGTCGTGAGCCCATCCCGGTGTACGCGGAGATGAGCTCCATCAACCCCGTGTTCGTGATGGACGGCGCACTCGCCTCCCGCGGGGCCGATCTCGGTCGCGCTTTCGTGGCATCACTGACGATGGGCTCGGGCCAGTTCTGCACCAACCCCGGTCTCGTGATCGCTGTCGACGGCCCGGGCCTGCAGTCCTTCACCGAGGCGGCCACCGCCGCCGTACAGCAGTCCTCGCCCACCACGATGCTGACCCCGAACATCGCGTCGAGCTACGCCGAGGGTGTCGCCACGCTGTCCGACTCGGTCACCGAGATCGCCCGCGGTGCAGAAACGGACGCCCCGAACGCCTGTCGCGCAGCACTGTTCGGTACCGATGCCGATACGTTCCTCACCTCCGAGGCTGCTCAGGCCGAGGTGTTCGGTGCCTCGAGTCTCATCGTTCGTTGCACAGACGCTCAGCAGGTACGCGACGTTGCCGCACTGTTGGAAGGCCAGCTCACCGCCACGGTGCACGCCGACGAGTCCGATCACGCCGAGGCAGGCAAGCTCCTCTCGGTTCTCGAACTCAAGGCCGGCCGCATCCTCTTCGACGGATGGCCCACCGGCGTCGAGGTCGGCCACGCAATGGTGCACGGCGGCCCCTTCCCCGCCACCTCCAACTCCCGCACCACCTCGGTCGGATCGCTCGCAATCGAGCGCTTCCTGCGTCCCGTTTCGTACCAGGACGTGCCGACATCGTTGCTGCCCAGCGCAATTGCCGACGGAAATCCCGACAGGATCTTCCGCCGCATCGACGGCCAGCTCATCCAAGACTGATTCACCCACACCTAGTTCAACGAGGAGACCCCCATGCTCGACGGAGTCCTGTTCTTCCCCGTCACCCCGTTCACCGCCGCCGGTGAGGTCGACTACGACCTACTCGCCGCCCACATCGCGAAGGGTGTCGACGCCGGGCCCGGTGGAGTGTTCATCGCCTGCGGCACAGGTGAATTCCACGCCCTCGAAATCGAGGAGTTCGGCACGATCGTGCGCACCGCAGTCGACGTCGTCGCAGGCCGTGTTCCGGTCTACGCCGGCGCGGGTGGATCCGTCGCGCAGGCCAAGGCATTCGCGATCGCTGCGAAAGCCAACGGGGCCGACGGCATCCTGCTGCTCCCGCCGTACCTGGTGACCATGCCGCAGGCCGGTCTGGTCAACTACACCAAGGCCGTTGCCGGTGCATCGGATCTACCGTTGATCGTCTACAACCGCGGCAATGCCCGCTTCACCGAGGACTCTGCCATCGAGGTAGCGCAGCTGCCCACCGTTGTCGGATTCAAGGACGGCACAGGAGATCTCGATCAGGTCGGCCGCATCGTCCGCGCGGTGCTGGACGCCCTGGAACCGTCGGGCAAGCCCTTTCAGTTCTTCAACGGACTGCCTACGGCGGAGGTCTCGCAGCAGGCGTACCGAGCCATCGGTGTCACGCTGTACTCCTCGGCGACGTTCGCCTTCGCACCCGAGCTGGCTCTGGCGTTCTACCGCTCGCTCGACAGCGGCAACGACGAGCTCACTGCCGCACTGCTTCGCGAGTTCTTCCACCCGCTGGTTCGTCTGCGCGACAAGGTCCCCGGTTACGCCGTCTCACTCATCAAGGCGGGCGTGACGATGGAGGGCATCGAGGCAGGCCCCGTTCGCCCGCCGCTGGTGGACATCAGCGCCCCACACCTCGAGGAACTGACCGCAATCGTTGCCGCCGGCCGGGCCGTGCTTGCAGGCGAGCTCGCGGTGCACTGATGCAGAATCCGGTTCTGATCACCGGCGCTCGAATCACTCCGATCGCCTTCGTCGATCCTCCGCTGCTCAACACCGTGGGCGTACATCAGCGGTACGCACTGCGCGCGATCGTTCAGCTGGATACCGATGCCGGCGTCGTCGGGCTCGGTGAGACCTACGCCGACACCGCTCATCTTGCTCGTCTCGATGCGGCCGCCAAGGCCATTACGGGCCTGGACGTGTTCGCACTCCACTCCGTTCGAGAGGCCATCGACACCGTGCTGGGAACGCTGTCGATCACCGGCGGAGACGGCGTCGCCGGCATGATCACCACGGCCAGTACCACCGACCGCGTGTTCTCCCCGTTCGAGATTGCCTGCCTGGACGTTCAGGGCAAGGTGCTCGGTCGGCCGGTCTCCGACCTGCTCGGCGGCAAAGTTCGGGACTCGGTTCCCTTCAGTGCGTACCTGTTCTACAAATGGGCAGCGCATCCCGCGCTCAGCCGGACGAGTGGGGCGAGGCAGTCGACCCGGCCGGTCTGGTACGACAGGCCCGAAAGATGATCGACGAGTACGGCTTCGGAGCCATCAAGGTCAAGGGCGGAGTCTTTCCGCCCGACGAGGAGATAGCCGGAATCAAAGCGCTCCGCGAGGCATTCCCCGAGCTGCCGCTTCGGCTCGACCCCAACGCGGCGTGGACGGTCGACACCTCCATCCGCGTTGCCGCCGAGCTCGACGGGATTGTGGAGTATTTGGAAGATCCGACACCGGGACTCGACGGGATGGCAGAAGTCGCGCGTGAGGCGAAGATGCCACTGGCGACCAACATGTGCGTCGTCGCTTTCGACCATCTGAAGCCTGCAGTACTGAAGGATTCGGTGCAGGTGGTGCTGTCCGACCATCACTACTGGGGCGGTCTGCAGCGATCGAGGTTGCTCGCCGGAATCTGTGACACTTTCGAGCTCGGACTGTCGATGCACTCGAACAGCCACCTCGGAATCAGCCTGGCCGCAATGGTTCACCTGGCCGCGGCGACACCGAACCTCACTTATGCGTGCGACACGCACTGGCCGTGGAAGAGCGAGGACGTCGTCGTACCAGGGGTGTTGAACTTCGTCGACGGCGCGGTGGCAGTTCCCACCGGGCCCGGTCTGGGCGTCGAGATCGACGAGGACGCCCTCGCGGTACTGCATCGGCAGTACCTCGAATGCGGTATCCGGGACCGCGACGACACCGGATACATGCAGAGCATCGATCCGAGCTTCGAGAATACTTGCCCGCGCTGGTAGCGGACTAAGCTCGCAGCAGGTCGTGGGGATCTGTGCGAGAGGCTCGTCGTGTGAACAGCGGTTGGCAGTATTCCCCGGCGTCGGTGGCCCGAACGTCCGGGGTCAATTGCCTCGTCAGTGGACTGGTAGGTGTCGTCACCGTCCTCGGGGCGTCGACGCGGGCCCAGCCGGTCCTGGCCCTGCTGGGCGTGCTGTGGTGCGGAATAGGCGTCTACATGATCGCCGGAGCACCTGTTCTATCCCGTCGCCTGTATCTGACGATGCACCTGTCGGGCCTGACGAGTATCGCTTTGTTCTGTACTGCTGCGGGCGACGAGGTTGCAGCGCTGTCCGGGATCTTCCTCCAGCTACTGTTGGTGACGCCGGCATTCATCGTCCTGCCCAACCGTATCGCCTGGCGTACAACGGTTCTCAATGCAAGCTACATTGCGTACCTGGGGCTCGCTGTGGGAGACCTGCACCCAGTTCTGGTGATCAACGCCGAGCTCGTGCTGGTCGCGGTCGCAATTTCCGCTGCGTGGGTGCAGAGCGTGGCATCGACCTCCGAGATCGACGATCTCACCCGACTGGCGAATCGGCGAAGCCTCACTCGCGAGTTGGACGCGCGGCCGGGAACGGTGACGAGCGGAAAGATCGACGCCATCGCGGTGGTGGACATCGATCGGTTCAAGGTGATCAACGACGACTTCGGGCACGCAGCCGGCGACCACGCGCTCGAAGTCGTCTCGGCTGCACTTCGTCGATGCCTACCGCCGAGATATCTGTTGAGCCGCTCCGGCGGCGACGAGTTCACCGTGTTGTGCACGTCCGGCACGGTCGCGGAGCTGAGCGACGCCGTCGACCGCGTTCGGGCCGAGCTTCCGCCGGACCTGACGATCTCGGTGGGCGTGGCGGGAAGGCAGGGCACCGAGGCCGCCCGCACCACACTCGGTCGGGCCGATCGAGCCCTGTACGAGTCCAAGAATCTCGGACGGAACCGCACGACCGTCCACGAGTAGTCAGCGCGAGACGCCGACCTTGCGGAACAGCAGATCGATGATGGACCGTTTCGACGCCTCGTCCTGCGGGTGCGTCAGCATGGCCTCGATGACGAAGACGATCATTCGGGTCGACGGTTCGATATCGGCATCGTCCACGCCTTCGCTGCGTAGCTCGACGGCGATCCACTGTTCCCACAACGCGTGAAAATCGTTGTGCCACTTGTCGATGCACGCCGATGCGGACGTGCGGGCGTGGACCGTGTCGACCAGCCGGTGATACTTCTCGAGCTCTTCGACCACCCAGAGAACCTGCTCGTTCACTGGATGCCCCGCAAGGGCACCGAATCGACCGAGAGCCTCGCTGTGAATGTCGTCGAGCACCCCGACTAGTAACTCGTCCTTGTCGCCGAAATACCAGTAGATCGTATTGGTGGTCACTCCGGCAGCGGTGGCGATTCGCCCCATCGGGGTGTGCTCGTAGCCGTCGTCGACGAACAGCGATCGAGCGGCGTCCACGATCTCGGAGCGTTTCTCGGCTCGGTCGACGGGTCGGCGGTTACGCGGCATTCGATCATCGTATCTTGATCGAGGTTCAAGATAATGCTATTTTCTTGAATGCCGATCAAGAATCCGACGAAGGACGACCGACATGAGCGCCGACGACCAGCCCGAATACACCCGAACCGACGAGTGGTTCGAATCGGAGGGAGTCCGTTGCGCCGCAGCCGTGTACCGGCCGTCCGGGTCGACCGCCGATACCCCGGCCGTGGTCATGGCCCACGGATTCGGCACCCCTCGCGCCATTCGCCTCTTCGCCTACGCCGAGAGCTTCGCCCGCGCCGGCTATGCCGTCCTCGTCTTCGACTACCGCCATTTCGGTGACAGCGACGGACAACCGCGGCAGCTGCTCGACATCGGCAAGCAACTCGTCGACTGGCGCAACGCCGTCGCCTACGCCCGGACGCTCGACGGCATCGACTCAGACCGCATCGTCGGTTGGGGTACCTCCTTCGCCGGCGGACACGTGCTCACCAGGGCAGGCGCGGGAGAGAACTTCGCCGCCGTCATCGCCCAGATCCCGCATGTGGACGGACCAGCAGCCGTGCGCGCGACCGGACTTCGGCGCACCGTCAAGCTGGCCCCGTCGGCGGTGATCGACCAGATCCGCGCGTTGCGCGGGAGATCACCCCTGTACGTCGACTCGGTCGGCAACCCCGGCGATCGAGCCGTCATGACCTCACCCGACGCCGTCCCCGGCCGCGACCTCCTCCTCGCCGAATCCGGATTGACGGACGGCGACTACCCGGAAACCGTTGCAGCACGGATTCTTCTGCGTATCGGGCTGTACTCGCCGGGTCGCACGGCGTCGTCCATCACGTGCCCCGTTCTGTTGCAGATCATGTCCGAGGACGTCGTCACACCGGCCTACGTGACCGTGAAGGTCGCAGCGAAGATCCCCGACGCCACCGTGCACATCCACAAAGGTGGACACTTCGACCCCTACGTGCAGCCGCTGTTCCCGACCATCATCGAAGAACAACTCGAGTTCCTGAAAAGGGTTGTGCCGCTCAGCCAGAGCTAGCGGCGCGCCGTTTCCGCGGCCAGCGGCTCGACGATACTGCCCAGCAGTGTCGCGAGGGTGGCGACGACGACTCGGCGCTCTGCAGCGTAGCCGCTGAGATACCAGGTCATGGCGGTGTGGCTGATGCCGCCGATGGCCGCGGTCGCGAGCAGATCGACATCGAGATCCGGTCCCGACGAGACGTCCCCTGCGAACGTACGGAGGTAGGCGAGCAGCAGTGCACCGAACTCGTGCATCACCGCCAGATACGTCTGCTCGACGCGGGAGCTGACCCCGAGTACCTCCAACCACACCACTCGGGCCAGGTGCGGGTCCTCGATCACCTCGAAGAAGGAATCGAGCACCTGCACCGCGACGGCCCGGACATCACTGCGCGGATCCACCTCGGACATCGCCTCCACGGCCGAATCATTTAGGCGAGCAATACATTCGCCGTAGACCGCGAGCAATAGGTCCTCGGTTCCGTCGAACTGCCGATAGAAGTGACGGTCGGCGACCTTGGCCTCGCGGCACAATCCGCGAACGGTGGCAGCTCGATAGCCGACGCTGCCGAAGACCCGAAGACCCGCGTCCAACAGTTGCCTGCGCCTGCGGTCGTCGCGATCAGCGGCACTCTCACCGCCGTACGCTCGACCCGAGGTCTCGACTTCACTCATCGGTGCCGAGCGTCGAGTTCGCCTGTCAGGCGGATCAATTCGGCGTCGCGTTCCATCTTGGCGTCCAGGATCGGGTTGACGATGCCGCGCAATACGGAGATCGGTATCCACCGACCGGGTGCGGCGATGCGCGAGGCTCGGCGGCCGATCCCTCGAACCGCTGCGCGAGCCAGTTGGTCCGGCGTGATCGGACGTAGCAGCGGACCGGGAAAGGCCCGGGCGATCATGGCGGTCGCGATGTCGTCGCCGCCGAACGCCACCTCGGCGATCGGTGTCGCAACCCACCCCGGGTACAGCACTCCGGCCGTCGCCTTCGTACCTGCCAGCTCGAGACGCAGAGCTCGCCCGAGTTGTTCGACGGCTGCCTTCGATGCCGCGTACGGCGCGTTCGCCAGTCCGTTGAGGTACGCGTACGTCGAGGAGGTGAGCAACACGTATCCGCCGGATTCGACGATGTGCGGCAGGGCAGCACGAACGGTGTTCCACACGCCGACGAGATTGACGCCGATGACCTTCTCGAAGACACCGTCTTCGACGGAGCGGACCGTCGATGCCTGTGCACCGCTGGAAATTCCGGCATTTGCCATCACGATGTCGAGCGTGCCGAAGGTCTCGATCGCGGTGGCGACGGCCGCGTCCAGCTGCTCTCGCACCGTGACGTCCGCGTAGGCGATCGCCACGCGCTGGTTGCCCAGTTTCGCCGCCACGGACTCGAGGTCGGTCGATCTCATGTCGACGAGGACGATCGACGCACCGCGTCGATGCAGCGCCGACGCGACGGCGGAACCGATGCCGCCTGCCGCTCCCGTGATCAGCGCTACCTGGCCCGAATGATCCTTCACGCCGACACCTCGTCTTTCGTGATCGCACCGGTGGGCGCGAAGTGAATGTGGTGCTCCTGCGGACGAAAACGCTTGGCCCACCGACGGAAGGTGAAACTGAAACCGGGGAACATGGCCACGACGTGCCCGGACTTGGACTGATACCAGCTGTGGCAGCCGCCGTCCTTCCAGACGGTGCCCTCCATCTCGCGGTGAATCTTGTCGGTGTAGGACTGTTCGGCATCTGCAGTGACCTCGATCGCCAGTGCCCCGCTCTGCCGGACGGCGTCGACGGCCCGCACGATGTACTCCATCTGCGCCTCGATCAAGAAGATCGCGGAGGTGTGCCCGATTCCGGTATTGGGTCCGGTGACGACGAAGAGGTTGGGGAATCCGGGAACTGTCGTGCCGAGGTAGGCACGTGGATAGGGATCCCAGACGTCGGACAGTGCCCGGCCGTCTCGGCCGATCACCGGGTACGAGATGACTCCGTCGGTGGCGTCGTAGCCGGTGGACCACACCAGAAGGTCGACGTCGACGTGTTCGCCTGTGGTGGTGACGATTCCGGTCTCGGTGATCTCGGCGATGCCGTCGTTCTTGTCGTGCAGGGTTACGTTCGATTTCCCCAGGGCGGGATACAACGTGTTGGACAGCAGTACCCGCTTGCACCCGATGGTGTAGTCCGGGGTGACCTTGGCTCGAAGCTTGGGATCCGAGACCTGAGACCGGATGTGCTTCACCGCAGTTCGCTGCGCCACGGCCTTCAGCATCGTCCGTGAATACTTGAACCCGATGATGCGGGTCTCGAGGGTCCAGTAGATGCCGGCGCGAACCGCCCTGCGAATCGGTTCGATACGCAGCAGCTTTCGCTGGAGCGCCGTGAATTCGCGATCGTGGCGCGGCATCACCCAGTGAGGGGTGCGCTGAAAGACGTGCAGTTGCTCCACATCGGGTTGGATCGCCGGGATCACCTGCGCGGCGCTGGCACCGCTGCCGACGATCGCCACCCTTTTGCCGGCATGGTCGTACTCGGTGTCCCAGTCGTTGGTGTGAAACTGCTTGCCGCGAAATGTCTCTCGCCCCGGAAACGGCGGAATCACCGGCGTGCTGAGCGGGCCCGACGCATTCACGACGAACGTGGCGGCGTAGTCACCGCGTGAGGTGGAGATCAGCCAGTGATCTCCCACCCATTCGATTTTCCGGACGTCGGTGTCGACATGCGTTCGAGCAGGCAGACCGTTCGATTCGAGCACATGGTCGGTGTACCGCTCGAGCTCCTCGCGTTCGGCGAACATGCGCGACCATTCGAACGGTTCCGACGCGATCGAGTACAGCGGACTCTGCACGTCGACGGCTGCACCCGGGTATCGGTTCTGCTTCCATGTGCCACCGAGGAAGGGACGCCTCTCGAGGATGACGAAGTCGTCGATCCCTCGATCGAGCAGTGCTTTGGCTGCGCATTGGCCACCGAAACCGCTGCCGATGATCACCACATTGTGTACATGCATCCTGATGGACCCCTCCCACGAGCGCGGCATCCGATGACGCGCGTCATCACTTTAAAGTGATGACGCGCGATTCCGCAATGAAATCGGCTGATCGGCGAGCGCTCGTCAATGACCGCCCGAGAGCTGCCCGGTCAGCCGAACATGTCGCTGCGCAGAGGCCGCGTCGAGACCGACGATCACTGCTCGCTTGCCCTTCGCCTCGTACTTCGTGGTGATGGCATCGAGCGTGGCGACCGTGGACGCATCCCAGACATGGGCACCGCTGAGGTCGATGACGATGTTCTTCGGATCTCCCGCGTAGTCGAACTGATAGACCAGATCGTTGCTCGACGCGAAGAACAGCTCCCCCTTGACTGCGTAGATGCGAGTGTCCTCGTTCGGATGCGCTACGTCGATCACCTCGGTCAGGTGCGCCACCCGCCGAGCGAACAGCACCATCGCGGTGACCACGCCGACGACGACGCCGTACGCGAGGTTGTGGGTGGCGACGGTGACGACCACGGTTGCCAGCATGACTGCCGTTTCGCTCTTGGGCATGCGCCGCAACGTCTTCGGGCTGATACTGTGCCAATCCATCGTGCCGATCGCAACCATGATCATCACGGCGGCGAGTGCGGCCATCGGGATCAGTGCCACGACGTCGCCCAGTCCGACCACGAGTATCAACAGGAACACCCCGGCGAGGAACGTGGAAATGCGCGTCCGGGCACCCGAGGCCTTGACGTTGATCATCGTCTGGCCGACCATCGCGCACCCGCCCATGCCGCCGAAGAAGCCGGTGATGACGTTCGCTGCGCCCTGACCCCAACTCTCCCGGGTCTTGTTCGAGTGAGTGTCGGTGACGTCGTCGACGAGTTTGGCCGTGAGCAGCGATTCGAGCAGTCCGACGATGGCCATGGCGAGGGCGTACGGAGCGATGATGCTCAGCGTCTCGAGGTTCAGCGGTACGTCGGGGATCAGCAGCGCGGGCAGGCTCGACGGCAGTTCGCCCTCATCGCCGACGTCGGGGACGTTCAGCGTGAAGACCACTGTGGCAACGGTCAGCAGCACGATGGCGACGAGCGGTGCGGGCACGACCGACGTGATCCTCGGCAGCAGGAACATGATCAGCAGACCGACGGCCACCAGCGGGTAGACCAGCCACGGCACGCCTATCAACGCAGGAAACTGGGAGGTGAAGATGAGAATGGCGAGCGCGTTGACGAAGCCGACCATGACGCTACGTGGGATGAAGCGCATCAACTTGGCAACCCCGAGGACCCCGAAGATCACTTGGAAAACGCCGGCGAGGATGACGGTGGCGATGAAGTAGTCGAGACCGTACTGCTTTGCGACCGGAGCGATGACCAGGGCAATAGCGCCGGTAGCGGCCGAAATCATCGCGGGGCGACCGCCCAGGAACGCAATCGACACGGCCATGGTGAAGGACGCGAACAGGCCCACGCGCGGATCGACGCCGGCAATGATCGAGAAGGCGATGGCCTCGGGAATCAGCGCCAACGCGACGACGAGGCCTGCCAGTACCTCGGTCTTCAGCATCCGCGGGGACCGCAGGGCACCCATGACAGTCGGAATCCGCTCGGCGGAGTCGGTCATATCTCTCCATTCGTGATCGATGGACGCAGACGTGCCGACGAACGGCCGCTCTCATCCATGGGGTGGACGCATCGCTGCGCCCGAAGGCTTTGTTCGTGGAGCCCGATGGGCATCTCACGCGTCCCGCACACATCGGCGGGGGAGGAACTGACTGGAAACTGATCCCTACTCTTACGCAATAGTAGAGTTGATGCAAATCAACAGTCTTCGGACCGGGGTCGACACCAGGTCGGAGGCCCCCCGTAGCGTAAGAGGCATGTCGAGATCACCACGCAACCGCAGATCCCCCGCCGCACCGAGAAAGCGATCCTCTTCCGCGCTTTCGGCAGGGCACCTTCGCGTGATCGCGACCGGCGGTCTCGGCGAGATCGGCCGGAACATGACCGTCTTCGAGTTCGACGGAAAACTGCTCATCGTCGACTGCGGTGTGCTCTTCCCCGAGGAACATCAGCCCGGTGTCGACGTCATCCTCCCCGACTGGAGTTGCATCCGAGATCGCCTCGACGACGTCGTCGCGATCGTCCTCACCCACGGACACGAGGACCACATCGGCGGTGTCCCCTATCTGCTTCGCGAACGGGGCGACATCCCCGTCATCTCGTCGCGGCTGACACTGCACTTCCTGGCTGCCAAATTCGAGGAGTTCAAGGTCTCGACAAAGCTGATCGAGGTCGAGGCGGGGCAAACCCGTCAAGAGGGCCCGTTCGAGCTCGAGTTCATTGCCGTCAACCACTCGATTCCCGACGGTCTCGCCATCGCCATTCGCACCGACGCCGGGCTGGTGCTGCACACCGGCGACTTCAAGATGGACCAGTTCCCGCTCGATGGTCGGATCACCGACCTCCGCAGCTTCGCACGCCTCGGCGAGGAAGGGCTCGATCTACTCCTGGTCGACTCGACCAATGCCGAGGTTCCCGGGTTCATGGTCTCCGAACGCGATCTGGTCCCGGCCATCGAGAAGGTATTCCGCGAAACCTCGGGACGGGTGATCGTCTCGAGCTTCGCCAGTCACGTACACCGCATCCAGCAGGTCCTCGACGCCGCGCATGCGCAAGGCCGCAAAGTTGCATTCGTCGGGCGATCGATGGTGCGCAACATGAAGATTGCGACCGATCTGAACTACCTCGATGTGCCCGACGGACTCGTGGTCGATCTACCCAAGCTCAACCGACTTCCGGCACACAAGATCACCTTGATCTGCACCGGATCGCAGGGCGAGCCACTCGCCGCGCTGTCGCGGATGGCGTCGGGTGAGCATCAGATCAAGGTAGGCGACGGCGACACCGTACTGATGGCCAGCAGCCTCATTCCCGGAAACGAGAATGCGATCTACCGCGTCATCAACGGCCTCGTGGACAAGGGTGCACGCGTGGTGCACAAGGGAAATGCCAAGGTGCACGTCTCCGGGCACGCGAGCGCCGGCGAGTTGGTCTACTGCTACAACATCCTCGAACCCGCGAATGTGCTTCCCGTACACGGCGAGTCGCGACACCTGCGCGCCAATGCCGATCTTGCGATCAGGACCGGCGTTCCCCGCGATCGCGTGTTGATCGCCGAGAACGGGAGCGTCATCGACCTGTTCGACGGCGTTGCGCAGATCACCGGCTCCGTCCCCATCGAGCTGATCTACGTCGACGGCAGTTCCGTCGGTGGTGTGACCGAGGATTCGCTGGCCGATCGACGCCTGCTCGCCAACGAGGGCGTCCTGACCGTCATCGCGATCGTGGACCCCGACACCGGTCTGCTCGTCGACGACGTCGACTTCATCGGGCGCGGATTCGCCCACGAGGCCAACGCTTTCGACTCACTGGCCAAGGCGATCGGCAAGACCCTCACGCGCGAGAGCGACGTCAAGGTTGCCTCTCGCGAAAACATCGAGAAGCGCATCGTGCAGGAATCGGCCCGGTGGGCCAAGCAGACCCTGGGCCGTCAGCCCCTCATCGTCCCGGTGGTCGTGGACGGCTAAAGCACGTCTTCTCAGTGGCGAGGTGGGTGACCACAAGAAAGCCGCGCGCAGAACGGCTCCTGCCCGGTACGCCAAGGCCAGCTTGTCGTACCGGGTCGCCAGCCCCGCCCGATCCGAGCAAATTTTGCGTTCGGCCCCCGCAGATGATTCCGGCCCCTAGAGTCATTTGGAAAGCTCCGGTAACGATCCGGAGCTTCGACCGGGGGGTCTCGATGGGGAAGTACGCGAAGTTCGGCCGTCGGTGTGCGGCGGTGGTCGCTGCGGTTTCACTGGTGGTGTCGGGCGGGCAATGGTCGGCGGGTGCCGATCCACTCGGCGATTTCCAGAATCCGCCGCGCACCGCCGAATCGATCGCCGCGACACCGCTCGACGATCCGTGGGTCGTTCCGCCGCCCGGATACGAAACAGCCGCTCCCGGAACAGTTCTACGGACCCGCAGCGTCACCGTCGGACCACTTGTCACCCCGGTCACCACCACCCAACTGCTGGTCGCCTCGACCGACGCGAAGGACCGCCCCGCTGCCATCGTCACCAGCGTCATCGTCCCGACCGCGCCCTGGACCTCGCCCGGTCCGCGCCCTGTTGTTGCATACAACATGGCCATCGATTCGCTCGGCGCCACGTGTGAGCCATCGTGGACCATGCAACGCGGCATCGCTCCGGAAGTGGCACCCGTGCAGCTGCTTCTGGCGCGGGGCTACGCCGTCGTCGTCACCGACCATCAGGGGCCACGCCATGCGTACGCCGTCGGACCGATGGCAGCGCACGCCGTACTCGACGGTCTGCGCGGCGCGGTCACGACCGCTGCGGTCGGCCTCGATCCGACTGCGCCCCTGGGCATTACGGGCTACTCGGGCGGGGCGATCGCATCGGGCTGGGCCGTGCAGGAGCTCCGGCCTATGCCCCCGAACTGAACATCGTCGGCGCAGCGTTCGGCGGAACGCCCACCGACTTCGCGCTGCTACGTCAGTCCATGAACGGCAACGCGGCGTCGGCGGTGTTCCTCGCGGCAGCGATGGGCGTTGCGCGCGAGTACCCGGAGATGCTGTCGCTTTACAACGACGACGGGTGGCGGCTCGCACAGGCGTCGAAGGACCTGTGCATCATCGGGATTGCACCGTTCGGAGTCGTTGCTCCGATCCGCATCGAGTCTCTGTCCATCACTCCCGATGCTTTCAATTCGCCGCTGGCGCTCGCGGTTGCTGATCAGAATCGATTGGGAGACAGCGGAACCCCGACGGCACCGGTGTTCCTGTATCACGGACAGCAGGAGTTCTGGATTCCGAAGGAAGGTCCCGAGGCCGTGTTCGACAAGTGGTGTTCACGCGGAGCCGACGTCCGCCTCGAGGAATACCTGGGTGAGCACAGCATCGTTGCCGGCAGCGGAGCTCCCGGTGCGTTCGCGTGGTTGGACGACCGCCTCGCGGGAATTCCGGTTGAACCCGGATGCAGTAGCTTCGGCCGCTAGAGCCGAACCTATTCGCTCCGGGCTGCTGCTCCGCGAGTCGACAACACCTCGGTGAGCTCCTCTGCGTAGGCGAGCTGCCGCCGCAACGTGCGGCAGCTGTCCTCGGCCTTGGTGTGACATTCACGAACGAAGGCCGCGGCCGACGACCTGGCCTCGTCGGTCGCGTTCTCGTCTCCGAGAATGTCGAGAGATTCCAGTAGCTGTTTCATTTCGGCCAACGTGAAGTCGAGTGGCTTCATCCGGCGAATGACGAGCAGGCGTTCGACGTCGGACTCGGTGTATAGCCGGAAGCCGCCGACGGTCCGAGCAGAGGGCGTGACCAGACCGACATCGTCGTAGTGACGAACCGTGCGAATCGACAACTCGGTTCGCTGAGCTACCTGCCCGATCTGCATGTGCATGCCGTCGTCCGCCATGTGCCACCTCTCTTCGCCCGAGCGTCCACCCTAGTCAGTGATCGGCACCCAGGTTTCCGCTGAGGCGATCGTGCCGCTCGATGGACGGCGCATTCAGACCCACGATCTCGACCGTCTTGCCCTTTGCGGCGTACTTGGTGGTGATGGCGTCGAGGGTCGCGACGGTCGACGCGTCCCAGATGTGCGACTCCGACATGTCGATGACGACGTTCTTCGGATCTCCCACGTAGTCGAACTGATAGATCAGGTCGTTGCTCGACGCGAAGAACAGCTCGCCCTTCACTGCGTAGACGCGGGTGTCCTCGTCGGGATGAGCCACATCGATCACCTCGGTCAGGTGCGCAACCCGCCTGGCGAACAGCACCATCGCGGTGATCACTCCGACGAGCACGCCGTATGCGAGGTTGTGGGTGATCACGGTGACTGCCACGGTCGCGACCATCACGAGGGTTTCGCTCTTGGGCATGCGCCGCAACGTCTTCGGGTTGATGCTGTGCCAGTCGAAGGTTCCGATGGACACCATGATCATGACGGCGACGAGCGCGGCCATCGGAATCAGCGCGACGATGTCGCCGAGGCCGACCACCAGAATCAGCAGGAAGACGCCGGCGAGGAACGTCGAGATCCGAGTGCGCGCACCGGAGACCTTGACGTTGATCATGGTCTGGCCGATCATCGCGCAACCGCCCATGCCGCCGGTGAACCCGGTGACAAGGTTGGCCACTCCCTGGCCCCAGCCTCGCGGGTCTTGTTGGAATGCGAATCGGTGATGTCGTCGACGAGCTTGGCCG
Source organism: Rhodococcus sp. BS-15 (assembly GCF_000813105.1). Taxonomy (NCBI): domain Bacteria; kingdom Bacillati; phylum Actinomycetota; class Actinomycetes; order Mycobacteriales; family Nocardiaceae; genus Rhodococcus; species Rhodococcus sp. BS-15. The sequence goes on from NZ_BAOX01000010.1 coordinate 26,937, forward strand.
TCATCAGTGATTCGAGTAGACCCACCAACGCGATGGCAAGCGCGAACGGCGCGACGATCGACAACGTGTCGAAGGTGAACGGCACATCCGGGATCAGGAACGACGGCAGCGAGGACGGCAGTTCACCTTCGTCGCCGACGTCGGGCACGGCCAGCGCGAAGACGAGTGTGACGCCGGTCAGTATCACGATCGCGATCAGTGGTGCCGGCACGATGGTGGTGAGCTTGGGCAGGAAGAACATGATGGCCAGGCCCACGGCGACCATCGGGTAGACCAACCACGGCACACCGATCAGGTACGGGATCTGCGAGGAGAAGATCAGAATCGCCAGTGCGTTGACGAACCCGACCATGACGCTGCGTGGGATGAACCGCATCAGTTTGGCGACGCCGAGGACGCTGAGCAGGACCTGCAGGATTCCGCCGAGGATCACGGCTGCGATGAGGTAATCGAGGCCGTAATCCCGTGCCAGCGGGGCTACGACCAGCGCGATGGCACCGGTCGCAGCGGATATCATCGCGGGACGGCCACCGACGATGGAGATCGTGACCGCCATCGTGAACGACGCGAACAGCCCGACGCGCGGATCCACCCCGGCGATGATCGAGAACGAAATGGCTTCCGGAATGAGCGCCAGTGCCACGACCAGGCCTGCGAGCACTTCGGTCTTGAGTCGCTTCGGTGAGCGCAACGCACCGAGCACCGAGACGTCTTCGATGGAGGTGGCAGGCACCTGGGCAGCTCGAGACACGACGGCTCCATTCGATGGGTGCAAGGGGGTGCTGCGCGGGAACTCTACTCTTACCGGAGGGAAGGTTACCAATCGTCGGGATCGGGCTCGTACGCTAGTTTTATACGCAAAGGCACGCCGAAACTCCCCGCGCGATGCAAGGAATCAATCGATGTTTTCGCTCAACAGGCTGTCCTGCTTCATCGCCGTCGCCGAGGAGCTGCACTTCGGACGCGCCGCCGAGCGGCTGCACATGACCCAGCCGCCCTTGAGCAGACAGATTCAACAGCTCGAAAGCGAAGTCGGCGTACAGCTGATCGACCGGACGAGCAGATCGGTCACCCTGACTGCGGCCGGCCTGGCCTTCCTTCCCGAGGCTCGACGCATTCTCGACCTCGCCGAGGGCGCACTACTGACTGTGCGACGAGTCCCCACCGGCGACCTGGGGACCGTGGTCGTCGGATTCACCGGCGCATCGGCCCATGCGGTGCTGCCGCAGTTGCTCGACACTGCACGCGCGAAGCTCCCGGATGTGAAACTCGTTCTGCGCGAGATGGTCTCGGCCGTGCAAATGGAGTCCTTGGCCGTCGGCGATCTCGATCTTGCCCTGGCCAGGCCGCCGCTCAAGCGACCGGGAATCGCATCGCGGCCGGTGCTGCACGAATCCTTGATCGCAGCGATGCCCGACACTCATTCGCTGGCCGAGAAGGACGAACTGTCGGTGGAGGACTTCGACGAGCAGCCGACCATCATGTACTCCCCCGTCGACGCCCGCTACTTCCACGAGCTGCTGATCAGCACCTTCACCATCGTCGGCGTGACCCCGCGTTACGTGCAGTACGTGACCCAGGTGCACACGATGCTGGTGCTCGTTCGCTCCGGCATCGGACTGGCATTGGTACCGGAGTCCGCGTCGACCATGCGTCCGGAAGGTGTTGTGTTCCGGCCGGTTCGGACCGTGAGGGAACGGCCCGTGGAACTCGACGCCGCCTGGCGGGTGGACAACGACAACCCGGCACTGCATCGCTTCATGTCCGATGTTCTACCGACACGTGAGTGGGCGTGATGCGACGCTGATCGAGCTGTAAGCCTCGAAGGCCCGCCCCATGGTTGGTGGCGGCGACGCCGTTCCCGGCCAACGATCACGCGTGGTGCTGATGGCGAACAATCGTTACCTACCCTTATGATTTACCCGTGCGCCTGAAAGACCACCGGCGCTGCTGCATCCAGCTTCCGACCCAGGAGGACCGCATGCATACCGTTTTCTGGACACCGCGTTTCGCTGCTGTGTACTTTCTCGCGGCGCTCGCGGCGTTCGTTTTGTTCACTGCGATCGGCTCGAACATGGCGATAGTCGCACCACTGATCCTGACCCTGATCGGACTGGGCATCGCCGTGTTGATTCGACACGGCAAGACCCGTCGATGAAGCGTTGACGAAAGCCCACCCCTCGATCGCGGTCCGACAGGCACCCAACGCGGCAATCCCAGCGGCGATTGTCAGGACATCGACGCTCTCTGCGAGACGCGTCACGTGTTGCATCGGCTCCAGTGGGTAGTCGGGTCGAATGACTACGAACAACACGCGCGCGCTGATCGTCGGTGCCACCGGTATTTCCGGGCAGGCCCTGTGCCGCGCCGCACTCGATGCCGGCTGGACCACCTACGGACTGAGTCGCAGCGGCAGTGTCCCCGTCGACGGCGTCATCCCCGTGGCCGCGGATCTGCTCGACGTGAACTCGCTCGAGAAGGCTCTGAACGACGTCCGCCCCGAGGTCGTGTTCTTCACCGCCTGGATGAAGAAGGACTCGGAGCAGGAGAACATCGAGGTCAACTCGGCGACCCTGCGCAACGTGCTGAACGTGCTCGGACCCCTCGACTCGGTGAAGCACGTCGCGCTGATGACCGGACTCAAGCACTACCTCGGTCCGTTCGATGCCTACGGCGAGGCAGTGATGGCCGAGACGCCGTTCCACGAAACCGAGGATCGCCTCGACACCCCCAACTTCTACTACGCGCAGGAAGACGAACTGTTCGCCGGTGCCGAGAAGTTCGGATTCGGCTGGAGCGTGCACCGCGCGCACACCATCTCCGGCTTCGCGGTCGGCAACGCGATGAACATGATGTTGACGCTGTCCGTGTACGCGTCGATCTGCAAGGAACTCGGCGAGAAGTTCGTCTTCCCCGGCTCCGAGATGCAGTGGAACGGGCTCACCGACCTCACCGACGCGACCTGCTCGCCGAGCAGATGGTCTGGGCAGCAACCGACGAGAACGCACACAACCAGGCGTTCAACATCGCCAACGGAGACGTCTTCCGCTGGCGCTGGCTGTGGCCGCAGTTCGCCGCGCACTTCGGGGTCGAGCCCGAGGGCTTCGACACCGAGCCGCGTCCCCTCGAACCCCCGCATGTCCGACGCGGCCGCCGCGTGGAAGCGCATCGCCGAGAAGCACGATCTGGTCGAAAGCGACGTCTCCCGTCTGGCGTCGTGGTGGCACACCGACGGTGACCTCGGCCGCGACATGGAATGCCTGACCGACATGAACAAGTCCAAGAAGGCCGGGTTCCTGGGCTTCCGATCCACTCCGGATGCCATTGCCTCGGTGATTCAGCGCTACCGAGACGCGCGCCTGATTCCCTGAGAGCGGCTGCGCCGCATGTGAGCGACTGAGCATTGGGTCGTTCCGCAGGCTCCACTCCTGGCTCGTAGTGGGCTACGAAGTTTCGCTCACATGGGGGAGGCGCCCTCGGTCAGATCCCGCACCTCGGCGTAGCGTTCCCGCACCGCCGGGGTCGGGTCTGCCTCGTACGTCTGCGACGGTGCCTGAGCCCAGGTCGGCGGCTCACTGGTGCCGGCCAGCGTCCACGCGGCCTGACGCGCGGCACCGTCGGCGACATATTCACCCGGCTCGGGCACGGTCACCGGCACTCCGAGAATCGCCGGAGCCAATGCACGCAACGCTGCGGATTTTGCGCCGCCGCCGATGAGAAGCACCCGTTTCGTCTCCACACCCTGTGCACGCAGGTGATCGATGCCGTCGGCCAAGCCACACAGCAGACCCTCGATTGCCGCGCGGGCCAGGTGACCCGGCGTCGAATTGTTCAGTCGCAGGCCGTGAATCGCGCCGGATGCATCGGGACGGTTGGGGGTGCGCTCACCCTCGAGGTACGGCACCAACACCAATCCCTCGCTGGTCGTCGACAGCGCCAATCGAGACAGTTCGTCATGGTCGACGCCCAGTAGACGCGCCGTCGCATCGAGCACTCGGGCAGCGTTGAGGGTGCACACCAACGGCAACTGCCTGCCGGTGGCGTCGGCGAATCCGGCGACCAGGCCCGAACCATCTTTTGCTGCAACCGATGTCACAGCCGATACGACGCCGGAAGTGCCCACCGAGACCACCACGTCACCGGGCTGGGCATCGAGGGCCAGGGCCGCGGCGGCGTTGTCTCCGGTACCCGGTCCGATCAGTCCACCGCTGCGCAATCGGCCGATGGCCTCGTTCGGCGCGGCGACCCGCGGAAGCTGCGGGTTGCGCCCCCGAAAACCGAACTGCAACAGGTCGGTTCGATACTCGTTCGAGGCGGCGGAGAAGTACCCGGTGCCACTGGCGTCGCCCCGATCGGTGGCCAGCGAATCCAGCCCGGACGCGCCGCCGAGTTGCCAGCTGAGCCAATCGTGCGGAAGACACACGGCCGCAGTGCGATCGGCGTTCTCCGGCTCGTGGTCGGCGAGCCATCGCAGCTTCGCGACCGTGATCGAGGCCAGCGGAACCACTCCGACGGCGTCAGCCCAGGCCTGCCCGCCGTCGACGCCGGTGTTCTTCCCCAACTCGGACACCAGGTCCGTCGCGGCCTGCGCCGACCGAGTGTCGTTCCACAGCAGGGCTTTACGAACCACTGATCCTGCGTCGTCGAGGCACACCATGCCGTGCTGCTGCGCACCGACCGACACCGCGTCCACGTCGTCGAGTCCGCCTGCTGCTGCCACCGCCTCGTCGAGCGCGTCCTTCCAACGCTGCGGGTCGATCTCGGTGCCGTCGGGATGAGCAGCTCGCCCCTGGCGCACCAGCTCTCCCGATTCGGCATCACGAACGAATACTTTGCACGATTGGGTGGAGGAGTCGATTCCTGCAACGAGAGCCACGATGAGCCGGTCCTTTCCTACGCAAGTGTGACTTGGACCCTACCCGCGGGGTTCGGCTGCCTCGGTCACGACGGTGCGTGCGTAGGCGATGGCCTGCGGCGTGGTCTCGAAAACACGGCGCGCCTCGTCGTCCTTGGTGGTGAACACACCCAACGCCGTCAGCGGCCGCAGGTGTTCGGGTTTGGCCGCAGAGATGAGGACGGTGATATGGCGGTGTTCGAGTGCGGTGATCGTGTCCTTGAGGACGATGGCTCCGGTGGCGTCGATCGTGGTCACTCGCGACATGCGCAGGATCACCACTTTCACATCCGACACGTCGGCGAGCTCGAGCAGAAAGCTGTGCGCGGCTCCGAAGAACAACGCTCCGTCGATTCGGTAGGCGACGATGTGCTCGCGCAGCAAGCTTCTTCTTCCGTCGAGACCGCGTCGAGTGCGTCCAGAGGAACCTGCTCGACCCTGGCGGATCGCGCGACAGCCCGCAGGGCCAGCACCGCAGCGAACCCGACGCCGACCGCCACCGCCGTCACCAAATCGAAGACGACCGTGACGAGGAAGGTCGCCACCATCACCACGGCGTCGCCGCGGCCCGCACGAGTGATCGCTCGAATCGACGCGGTTTCGACCATGCGCACCGTCGTTGCCAGGAGTACCCCGGCCAGCGCCGCGAGTGGAATGTCGGCCACCAAGCCCGCGGCGGAGTACATGATGGCGGCGAGGATCACGGCATGGGTGAGCGCTGCAAGCCTCGTCCGCGCCCCTGATCGAACGTTGACGGCAGTGCGGGCGATGGCACCGGTGGCGGGGATCCCGCCGAACAACGGTGCGGCGATGTTCGCCAGCCCTTGCCCGAACAGTTCACGGTCGGGGTTGTGCCGCGCGCCGACGCCCATCGAGTCCGCCGCGGTCGCGGACAGCAACGATTCCAGGGCCGCGAGTGCAGCGACGGCGAACGCCGGTGCCAACAACGCCGTCACGTCACCGAGGTGGAAGAAGCTCAGGCTCGGCGCGGAGAGCGACGACGGAATTGTGCCGATGCGGGCGATGTCGAGGTCGAACAGTTGGGTGATCACCGTTGCTCCGGCGACCGCAACCAGGGAGAACGGGATTTTCGGAGCCAGGCGGCCGCCGACGAGCATCACGATCGCGACCGTGACGGCCACGGTGGGCGTCAGAACGCTCGCGTGCGAGACGAACGAGCGGACCGCGTCGAACGCGGATTGCCACACCTTTTCGCCCTCGCGTCGGTGATACCCAGGGCCGACGGAACCTGTTGCAGCGCAATGACGACGGCGATGCCGGCGGTGAACCCTTCGATGACGGGTGCCGGCATGTACCGGACGGCTCGACCGACTCCGGCGGCGGCGAGTGCGAGCAGGATGACTCCGGCCATCAGCCCGACGGCGAGTACGCCGGTCGGCCCGTACTCGGCGACGATCGGCACGAGCACCACCGTCATGGCACCGGTCGGACCGGACACCTGGAACCGTGACCCACCGAATACCGCGGCGACGACGCCGGCAATGATCGCCGTGGTCAGGCCGGCCGCAGCACCCAATCCAGTGCTGACCCCGAAGCCGAGCGCCAGAGGCAACGCGACAAGGGCCACGATCAAACCGGCCAGCAGATCCGCACCGGGCGCGCGGAAGGCGGGTTTCCACTCGCTCCACCTGGGCAGGAGCGCTGTCACAGCACTCGAGGCGTCGGTCTTACGGTCGGGTTTCGTCGGTTCGGACATGTGACGCTCTCTGAGAACTCATCGATCCTGATCCAGCTGATTGCTAAGTTTAGCAAGTAATGAATCAGGTGAACAGCGACGTGAGACAGACCATTCGAAGCCGTCGGGTCAGGTGCGCGCCCCGGACTCGCCTTCCAGCAGCTCGGCCTGGTTGGCCACCACTCCCGTGAGTATTTCCCGCGCGACGAGCAACAGGTCGGCCACCTTCGGCGACGTCAACGTGTAGGACACCGACAGGCCTTCCCGAGTGCCTTCGATGAGACCGGCACGCCGCAGGATGGACAACTGCTGAGACAGATTGGCCGGCTCGATGCCGATCTCCGGAAGCAGCTCGGACACGGCATGCTCGCGCTCGCTCAGCAACTCCAGCACCCGAATGCGCGCGGGATGTGCAAGTGTCTTGAAGAAGTCGGCTTTCATTCTGTACAGCGGCCGGCTCTGATCCGTGGCCATGAAGTCCTCCCGTGGCACCCGCCGCCGCGCAGCAGGCTACTTGCGAACACTAGCAATCAACGGACGAAAGAGGACGACCTCCCTGCCCGTCCCGAAACTCGGCTACCTTCACTCCCATGCGCGGAGAACCCGAAGAATCCACCGACTTCAGGCTCACCGTGGCCACCGCTGCCCTCGACCTGTTCTCCGTCAAGGGCTACGAGTCGACGACGGTGGACGACATCGCCGGTGCCGCCGGAATCTCGCGTCGGACATTCTTTCGTCAGTTCCGCGCCAAGGAAGACGTGGTCTTCGCCGATCACGAAATTCTGCTCGAGCAGGCCGGCGCGTTTCTCGAATCGAACGAGGGCGATCCGTGGCGAGCCGTGTGCGATGCCGCGCAGTTGGTGTACGAGCGGTTTTCCGAGTGGCACGAGATGTCACGCCTGCGCTACCAGGTGGTCCACAAGATCCCCGCGCTGCGTGACCGAGAAATCGTCACCGTGTTTCGCTACGACAGACTCTTCGTCGAGTATCTGCAGCGCGTTCTGCCCGATCACCCTCACCTGGAGATCCTGCAGTTCTCGGCCACGGTGACCGCGACGCACAACTACATCCTTCGTCGGATGATTCGCGACGGCCTGCCGACGTCCGTCGAGGATCTGCGTTCGGCACTCGCGCAAGTCCGCGCGCAGTTCTTCGGTGAGATCGTCGTCGCGTCGTTCCCCCGGGGCACGTCCGTCACCAAAGTCGTCGACGCGTTGGCTGATCACACAAGCGCCTGACTGACCCGGCCCGAGTGGCACTGAGTGCCGGATGCCCGAGACCCGGTCTTGAATCGGTCCGAATTCGGACGTACACTGGGGCAATCCTTGGCACTGAGTGCCCTCTGTGGGCAGTGCTACCCCCGACATACCGAGGAGCGTGGCCGACATGGCCGGAAATCCCGACTTCGATCTGTATCAATCGCCCGAAGAGCACGACGAACTGCGCGCGGCCATTCGGGCGCTCTCGGAGAAGGAGATCGCCCCGTACGCCAAAGAGGTCGACGAGGACTCCCGCTTCCCCGAGGAAGCACTCAAAGCGCTGAACGCCTCGGGCTTCAACGCCATCCACGTTCCCGAGGAATACGACGGCCAGGGTGCCGATTCTGTCGCTGCCTGCATCGTCATCGAGGAGGTTGCACGCGTCTGCGGTTCATCCTCGCTGATTCCCGCGGTCAACAAGCTCGGCACGATGGGCCTGATCCTCAAGGGCTCCGAGGAACTCAAGAAGCAGGTCCTGCCCTCCCTCGCCGGTGGCGCGATGGCGTCGTACGCCCTGTCCGAGCGTGAAGCAGGATCCGACGCCGCCGCCATGCGCACCCGTGCCAAGCGGACGGTGACGACTGGATCCTCAACGGTGCCAAGTGTTGGATCACCAACGGCGGCAAGTCCGAGTGGTACACCGTCATGGCCGTGACCGATCCCGACAAGGGTGCCAACGGCATCAGCTCGTTCATCGTGCACATCGACGACGAGGGCTTCAGCATCGGCCCGAAGGAGAAGAAGCTCGGCATCAAGGGCTCGCCCACCACCGAGCTGTACTTCGAGAACTGCAAGATCCCCGGCGATCGCATCATCGGCGATCCCGGCACCGGCTTCAAGACTGCGCTGGAAACGCTCGACCACACCCGCCCGACCATCGGCGCACAGGCCGTCGGTCTGGCACAGGGTGCTCTCGACGCAGCCATCGCATACACCAAGGACCGCAAGCAGTTCGGCAACGCGATCTCGAGCTTCCAGGCTGTGCAGTTCATGCTCGCCGACATGGCGATGAAGGTCGAAGCCGCACGTCTGATGGTCTACAGCTCCGCGGCCCGCGCCGAGCGCGGCGAGAAGAACCTGGGATTCATCTCCGCGGCAGCGAAATGCTTCGCCTCGGACGTGGCCATGGAGGTCACCACCGACGCCGTGCAGCTCTTCGGCGGTGCCGGCTACACCACCGACTTCCCGGTCGAGCGCATGATGCGCGACGCCAAGATCACCCAGATCTACGAGGGCACCAACCAGATTCAGCGTGTCGTCATGTCGCGGGCGCTGCTCAAATGAGCAACATCGAACTCGTAGGCGTCATCGGCGGCGGCACCATGGGAGCCGGCATCGCCGAGATGTGTGCTCGCTCCGGCAGTTCCGTGATGATCCTGGAAACGAGTCAGGCCACCGCCGACGCTGCCGAAGCTCGCCTGGACAAGTCCTTCGCGCGTGCCGTGAAGTCCGGCCGCATCGAAGCCGACGCAGCCGAGAAGGCTAGGGCCGCAATCACATTGACGCTCGACATCAACGATTTCGCAGACCGCGATCTGGTGGTGGAGGCGGCTCCGGAGATCGAATCGCTCAAGCTGGATCTGTTCGGCAAGCTCGATTCCATCGTCAAGCCCGAGGGAATCCTGGCGACCAACACCTCGTCGATTCCGGTCATCAAGATGGCCAACGCGACGAAGCGTCCCGACAAGGTCGTCGGAGTTCATTTCTTCAACCCCGTGCCGGTGCTGCCGTTGGTGGAGATCGTCGTCAGCCTGCTCACCAGCGAAGAGACCGTGGCAGCGGTGACGGACTACGCCGGAAACACGTTGGGCAAGAAGACGATCCGCGCGGGCGATCGCGCCGGATTCATCGTCAATGCCTTGCTCATCCCGTACATGGTCTCGGCCATCCGCATGCTCGAGTCCGGCTTCGCCAGTGCAGAGGACATCGACGAGGGCATGGTCAACGGTTGCGCACACCCCATGGGCCCGTTGCGTCTGACCGACACCGTCGGCCTCGACGTCACCCTCGCGGTGGCCGAGTCGCTCTACGCGGAGTTCCGCGAGCCGCACTACGCCCCGCCGCCGCTGCTGCAGCGCATGGTGGACGCCGGAATGCTGGGTCGCAAAACCGGTAAGGGTTTCTACACGTATTCGTAGTAGTCCCCCGCGTCTGCGTGAATGGTCCATTCACCCCCGTCAGGCCGGTGAATGGACCATTCACGCCTTCGCGAGAGGTCAGTCCTTCGGCCCACCGGCGGCGTAGACGACCTGGCCCGAGATGAAGCCGGCACCCTCGCTGACGAAGAACGACGCCAGGTGCGCGATGTCGTCGGGGTGTCCGACGCGATTGACCGGAATCTGCGACGCCGCAGCGGCTTTGAAGTCCTCGAAGGGCATGCCGACGCGTTCTGCGGTGGCCGCCGTCATCTCCGTCTCAATGAACCCGGGGGCGATGGCGTTGGCGGTGACGCCGAACTTGCCGAGTTCGATGGCGAGGGTCTTGGTGAAGCCCTGCATTCCGGCCTTGGCGGCGGAGTAGTTGGCCTGGCCGCGGTTGCCGAGGGCGGACGTGCTCGACAGGTTGACGATGCGACCCCACTTGGCGTCGATCATGTGCTTCTGGACCGCGCGGGTCATCAGGAACGATCCACGCAGGTGTACGCCCAGAACGGAATCCCAATCCTGCACCGTCATCTTGAACAGCAGGTTGTCGCGGGTGATGCCGGCGTTGTTGATCAGTACGGTCGGCGCACCGAACTCGCTCGCGATGCGATCGACCGCAGTCTGGACCGATTCCTCGTCGGCGACGTTGGCACCGATGGCCACTGCCTGTCCACCGGCAGCCTGGATTGCGCCGACGGTGTCGCTGCACGCGGCCTCGTCGAGGTCCACAACGGCGACTCCGAAACCGTCCTTGGCCAGCCGCTTCGCTACCGCAGCGCCGATTCCACGCGCACTACCGGTGACTATGGCCGTCTTGATCTGATCACTCACGAATATCTCCTGACAATGGCCGAATCGAATTACCTGTCATCTGTTTCTACCAACCCCGGCAGCGCAGTCAGTACGCAGCCACCGCACCGTCGAGTGCCTTCTGCATTCCCTGCGCCACCACGCGGGTGAAGTCGATCGGCTTTTCCGGCAGATCGGTGATGGGCGAATCGATGTAGACGCTCGCCTGCTTCACCTTCGGTACGCCGGGGCCGTAGCTCAGACCGATGCAGATCAGCACCGGCTCGACCCCGAGCTTGCGCGCCCGCATCGCGATGTGGCCGATACCGCTGCGACGTGCTGCACCGTCGTCGGATCCTCGAGATTGCAGGTTCCCTCGGGAAACACCGCGAGGTCGTCGCCCCGCTTCATTCGCTCGGCGCTGACGTCCATCATGCGGCTGCCGGCTGCGCTGACGGCCCGCATGCCGTGATTCTTGCCGCGAAAGACGGGGATGCCACCCATCATGTCGATTCGCTTGCGCTGCTTCGGTTCCTGAAACAGCTCATCCTTGGCCAATACCCGTGTGCGGCCGATGACCGGACGCAACGGCGACGCCCATGCCGCCGCTGCGAGCGTGTACGGATCGTTCTCGGTCAGATGATTGACCGCGATGAGCAGACGCGTGTTGTCGTAGACAAGACGACGCAGCTCCTCACGGGCACCGTCGGGATACGACACCCGCGGGCGGAAGCGTCGGGCGAGGGTGGCATACGCCAACCTCGCGACCTGACGATTCTGCTGGTGTCGCAGGTAGAAGTCGTACACGGTCACATCGTTTTCGAGAATTACCGCAGGCCGATCCATGACGCGAGCTTAGCCTCACACCCGCTTCGAACCCATAGCCCGGATCCCGACGGCAAGTCCGACCGCCGCAGTGGCCGCGGCCGCCACGACACCTGCCGTCACCGTCGAACTCGCGAAGTCGCCGGCGAACAGTGCACGTTCGGCGTCGACGAGATATCCGAGGGGGTTGATGTTCACCAGGAACTGCATCCAACCGGGGGCGGCCGTCAGCGGCAGCATCGTGCCGGAGAGGATGAGCAGCGGGAACATCAAGGTCTGCTGGATGGACCAGAACACCCAATCCTGCCCGCGCACAGCCAGAGCCAATGCATAGGACAGTGCACCGAGTCCGACGCCGAACACACCGAGCAGCACGATTCCGACGGCGGCACCGATCGGATTCACGGACAGGCCTAGCGGTAATGCCACCAGAACGATCAGCACGGCCTGTGCGCCCAGCGGCACCATTTCCTTGAACGCACGCCCGACGAGCAGCGCCGATCGCGGCAACGGTGTCACCAGCATTCGTTCGTGAGACCCCTGTTGCAACTCGGCCAACAGATTCGAGCCCGTCATGGACGTTCCGAAGATGGTGATCATCGCGAGCACACCGGGAACGAACCAGTCCCACACACTTCCGTCCCCGAGACCGGGAACATCGGCGAGCAGTGGGCCGAACAGCGCGAGCAGGATCAGGGGTTGAATGAGGCTGAAGATGACGGTGAACGGATCGCGGACCATCGGCCGCAGCTCCCGACCCATCACCAACGTGCTTCCGGAGAGAACGTTCATCGCAGTTCTCCTGCCATGTTTGCGTTGTCGAGTGCCGCGGCGCTCTCGCGCAGACTGCGCCCGGTGAGGCCGAGAAACACATCGTCGAGAGTAGGCCTCGTCATGTCCGCCGTGAGCACCCGTATGCCGTGAGACTCACTGAGTCGCAGCAACTCCGGCAACACCGACTCGGCGCGCTCGACCCGGATGTTCAGCCTCGAACCCGCAACCGTCACGTCCTTGATACCGGCAACCCCGGCCAGGAGCGGAGCCAGCGCCGACGCGTCGGACACGGTGAGGACGACGAGATCGCCTGCCAGTTCGGACTTGAGCGCCGTGGCGGTGTCGTCGGCGATGACGGTGCCGCGGTCGACGACGATCACCCGCTCGGCCATGGAATCGGCCTCGTCGAGATAGTGCGTGGTGAGCACGATGGTGGTGCCCATCTCGCGTCTGAGCCGCAGAATGTGGTCCCACAGATTGGCTCTGCTCTGCGGATCCATGCCGGTGGTCGGCTCGTCGAGAAACAGCAGGGGTGGCCGATGCACCAAACCCAGCGCGATGTCGAGCCGTCGACGCTGCCCACCGGACAGAGTCGAGACCGTACGGCCCGCGAGTTCACCGAGTTCGAGCGCCTCGATCAATTCGTCTGCGCGACTGCGCGATCGGGGACGCGTCATGCCGTAGCACAGGCCTTGCACGACGAGTTCGTCCCGGACGCGCTGATTGTGGCCCGCGCCGTTCCCCTGCCCCACGTAGCCGAGGCTGCGTCGAACTCGATCCCGGTCCTTGCCCACGTCGAACCCCGCGATGCGGGCCGAGCCCGACGTCGGTGACAGCAGGGTGGTCAGCATCCGCAGAGTGGTCGACTTACCGGCCCCGTTGGGACCCAGCAGCGCCACCAGTTCTCCCTCACCGATCGTCAGATCGATGCCGCGCACCGCCTCCACGGTCTTCTTGCCTTGCCGAAAAGTCTTGGTCAATCCCGATGTTTCGATCATGTGTGACGCCCCTCGTCGTAGCGGTGAATCCCTACGACGGAGACGCTAGAAACGATCGCGGTCAGCTTCGGTCCGCGTTGCCGATACCGCGAGGAATCAGCCGAAGACGGGAAACTTTCGCTTGCTGGCGAGGGCGTCCATCCCGGACTGGATGCTCGCGCGCACCTCGTCGTATTTGGCTTCGACGTACGCCCCGTCCTCGCACCGAGCCGGATCGTGGTCCAGTTCGACCGGCGGCATGAAACGGGTACGGATCTTGGCGGGCAACGGAATCTGTGGCAGCGCGGCGGGCGCGATGATCCAGGGAAGCGAGATCGCGATGGGAAACACCTTCAACCGTGCAATCTTGTCCAGCTTCAGCGCTTTCGACAGCTTGTCACCGCGAATCAGTACCGGCATCGCGTCGGCCCCACCCACCGTCGCCACCGGCACGATGGGTACACCCATCCGAATGGCAAGCTTGATGAAACCGGTTCGACCACCGAGGGTGGCCTCGTCACGCTTGCTCCAGGGCCGCAACGAATCGACCTCACCGCCCGGCCACACGATGACGTCCCGGCCCTCGGCCAGTGCCGTCGACATCGAGTCCGGTGCTGCGGGCAGCACGCCCATGGATCGAAAGACTTTGCCGATCAACGGGAACGCCATCAGCGCATCGTGCGCGGTGCCGTGCAGAATCCGCTTCTCGCCGAAGTGTCGCCACCATTGCGCGCCGACGGTCCACGCGTCCCACACGAACGGCGCACCCGAATGCACCCCCACGACCAGTACCGGCGACTCGGGGATGGTCTCCCAACCATCGATCTCCATTCGGAAGTACCGGTCCATCACCCCGTTCCACAGCCGCTGCTGACGGTCCATCGCGACGGTGTTCTGATCGTCGAGGTCCCAGCCGCCTGCGCGTTCGGCAACAACGGCTCCGAGACCACCGGACGCGTTCGCCCGTCGCTCCTTCATCTTCAGGCGCGCGGCTGCGGCGTACCGCTGCGCTTGCTCGCGCAACTGTTCCGCCGTCGGTTCCCCCGGCGAGTCTCCAGTGCGATCCCCACCCGTTACGTGATCCCCATCACTCATACTGGCACCGTACTCTACCGCACCCGAGTCGACCGACGACCGGAGCTCGTAACCCCACGGGGCTTGCAGACTGTCCGATATGGTCGAAATTCGAGCCGAACGAACGAGGTAACCCCCATGGATCCGATCGAACCGGCATACGGAACGACTGTATTGCTGCTGATCGCAGCCGCAGCCGTAGCAATCTTGTTGTTCCTCATCATGAAGGTGAAGCTGCACGCCTTCGTCTCACTCGTCCTGGTCAGCGCGGTCACCGCTGTCGCGGCGGGAATTCCGCTGACAGACGTACCGTCGGCCCTGCTCTCGGGCTTCAGTTCCACGCTCGGATCGGTTGCCCTACTCGTCGCCTTGGGCGTGATGGTCGGCCGACTGCTCGAAATCACCGGTGGCGCACAAGTATTGGCCGACACCCTGATCAACCGCTTCGGTGCCAAACGCGCACCGCTCGCCCTCGGTGTCGCCGCACTCATCTTCGGCTTCCCCATCTTCTTCGACGCCGGGCTCGTCGTGTTCCTGCCGATCATCTTCACCGTCGCCAAACGTTTCGGTGGATCGGTGCTGCTGTACGCACTCCCCACCGCGGGCGCGTTCGCGGCGATGCACGCCATCGTTCCCCCCGCATCCCGGTCCCGTCGCCGCCACCGAGCTTCTCGGCGGCGATATCGGATCGGTACTGCTGGTCGGCGTCCCCGTCGCCGTCATCTCCTGGTTCGTCGGCTCGTACCTCGTCGGTACCCAGCTCGGTAAGCGGTTCCACACCTTGCCCGCCGACATCTTCTCCGGCGGAGCACCCGCCTCGGAGGAGCACGACAAGGAGATGGCTGCACTACGCAATCCGGCTCCGAAGTTCGCCGCGGTGCTGTTCATTCTGCTGACGCCTCTGGTGCTGATCTCCCTCAACACCGTGGTCAACACTCTGACCACCTCGGGCGTGCTGACCGGAGACGAGACCTGGGCCGCTGCCCTCACGCTCATCGGTCAGACACCCATCGCACTGCTCATCACCTTGCTCCTGGCTTTGTTCATCCTCGCGCCGGGGCGCTTCCCGGTGGCCGACGGTGCCAAGTACATGGATCAGGCTCTCGGGCCCATCTGCTCGATCATCCTGATCACCGGTGCTGGCGGCATGTTCGGAGGTGTGCTTCGGGCCAGTGGCATCGGGCAGTCCCTCACCTCCTCGTTGTCCGATCTAGGACTGCCGATTCTGTTGCAGGCCTTCCTGATCGCCACCGCGCTACGCGTCGCGCAGGGTTCGGCCACCGTTGCGCTCACCACCACCGCTGGGCTGATCTCGGTGCAGGTGGCGGAGCTGGATCTGAGCAACTTCAAGATCGCGCTGCTCGTCTTCGCGCTCGCTGCAGGAGCCACCGTTCTCTCTCACGTCAACGACTCCGGCTTCTGGCTCGTCAGCCGCTTCTTCGGCATGGACGAGAAGACCACACTGAAAACCTGGACCGTCATGGAAACCACGCTCGGACTGGCGATATTCGCACTCGCGTCGCTGCTGTGGGTGGTGTTCTAGCGGGGACCTCACTCGTCGGCTTCGAAGACGCATCCCCCGGATGGAAGCTCCAGGACGATGACGTCGTGGTCCTCTCCGGTGACGATTGCGGTGAAGACCACCTCCAACCCATTCATCGACACCCACCAGTTCATGTTGGCACCGCGCACACGCGGCACCTGCCGGTACACCGCTCGGGCGTCCTCGACCATGGCCGACGGATGCAGCCTCCGAGCAGTCTCGATGACGATGCGGCGGACATGGTCGAGATCGATCAGGTCGTCGTCGTCAGACAGCTGCGATGGGCGAAAGTCGACGAGCGCGAACGGTATTCGAACAATCGGGAGCGCAACCGCATGTGCCATCGATCCCCCCGGCAACCCGGGGTCGCACCACTGGAGCGCGCCGTCCTCGAACGAGGGTGTCAGCTCGTCGTAGATCGCCGATCCGGTCTCGACGCTACGGCACAGGGCTGCGATGAACTCGGTCAGCGAGTCGAACCAGGGTCCGCCCTCGTCGGCACCTTCGTAGGTGAACATACGGACACAACCTTGCCGGGCACCTGGGCGCGTGTCGACGTAAAGTGGGCCGCCTCCACCGTCTTCGGCGAACGGAACATACGCCGGGACGAACATCTCCGCCGTCTCGCCGGCCTCCTGGGCTCGAACGACGGCCGGCCAATCGTCGCCCAGATCGTCGATCGAATGCGGGCCTTCGAGGCTGAACCTGTGCCTATCCACAACTCGGTCGAGCGAGTAGAGCGTAAAGCCCGGCAGCACGGATCCGACCGGAACATGCTCCTCGCCTGAGGTTTCGTGCTGACCGTCGTGCAGTCCGTAGAACTCGCACAGCTCGTCCGTCCACGGAGTCGTCGCTCGTTCCGCAGCCTCGCGCTCGTCCACCGACCGTGGGGGCCGAATCGCGGCAGCGGTGACTGGTGCACGCTCACGCAGTGTCGCCATGTACGCAGTCCATACCTCGGTGAGGTTCACGACTCGAACTTAACGGGTCTCGATCCGCGTGGGGGTTCGACGCGAGTCTTCATTCCGCAGACAACCGCTCGTTTATGCTGCGATTATGGGCGAAATCCCCTTCAGTCGTATCGATGATGCGAGGTAATCGTGAGTGATCGCATTCGATTCGACGGAGTGCTCGAACCGTTGACGTGGGGCAAGAACACGTACACGATCATCCGAGTTCCGACTCGATTGGTCGAGGCAGCGGAGCGGTGGCCGACTCGCCGAATCGACGGCTCGATCGACGGACTGAGTCTCAATCTCGGTCTCACCAAAGCGGGTTCGGATGTGATGCCCGGGTCGTTCGTCTACATCGGTGCGGGGCTTCAGCGCCGATTGGGTGCCCGCGCCGGTGATGCTCTCTCCTGCGAGTTCAAGCCGGCCGACCCCGATCTGGTTCCGGTGCCGCAGGACGTCGCGGAGGCGATGGAGGCGGCGCACTGCACATCCGCGTGGGAGCGGAAGCGGCCGAGTGAGCGGCGTCAGTTGTTGATGCCGATCGACAACGCTGCACGAGAGCAGACCCGAGCAGATCGCGTAGCGCGACTGGTCGGGATGTTGACGGAGAATCCGCAGCCGGACAGTTGAGGGCCCAGGCCCTTCGTCACTGCACCGGCATCAGGATCCGCCACGCCCCCAACGCCAGTGAGCCGACGGTCACGAGCAGGAACAGGCCGACCCAGACGATGCCGGGAAGGAAGGTCAACCGAGCCAGCTGATCGGCGTCGGAGTCCCGAGCCCGTCCTGCGCTGCGTGATTTCTGCAGTTCGAGAACGGGACGCGGACCGGCGATCAGCAGGAAGAACGTGATGAAGTACGCCGCAGCGACCTGTTGCTCGCCGGTGCCCCACCAGGACACGACGAACAGGGCAGCGCCGACGACGACAAGCGAGAGCAGCCCGTAGATGTTGCGAATCATCAACAGCATCAACGCAATCGACACCACGCCGATCCACAGCACCGCGACTGCATGCTGGGTTCCGAGCACGAACGCGGCACCCAGACCGAGCAGCGACGGCCCCACGTAGCCGGCGAAGGTCATCGCGATGCGCCGAGGCCGGTGGGCTTGCCCTTGGAGATCGCGACGCCCGAGGTGTCCGAATGCAACCGCAGGCCCATCAACTGACGACCGGTGATCAGTGCGACGAACAGATGAGCGCCTTCGTGCGCGATGGTCACGACGTTGCGCGCGATCCGCCAGGTCTGCGGCAACACGACTATGACAAGTGCAGCCAGGGCAGCGACTTGGACGATCCACACCGGTGGATCAGGACTCACCGCGGAAATGCGGTCCCAGAATTCGTTCACACCACACCCTATGTGAACGGAACTTCGTAGCAGACTACGAAGTTCCGTTCACCTGGGACGGTCAGGACGCGCGTGCTTCGGCCTTCGCGCGTTCGCGGGCGAGGGAGCGATCGCGCATCTCCTCGAACTTGGTGGCCTGACGTTCGAGGTCTTCGAGGAACGCGGCGAGTTCTTCGCGCTTGTTCTCACCGCGTGCGGTGAAGTCGTTGCGCTCGAAGACGCTCCACTTGCGCAG
>NZ_BAOX01000009.1:0-45460 GCF_000813105.1 Rhodococcus sp. BS-15
GGCGGCAGCGGTCCATCGACCGAATGCCGGGCCCGCCTTTTCGGCCGGTGCCGGTTCGGTGGCCGCAGCGAGCCCCTCGCATAGGCCTGATCGGACATCGGTGCGATGCCGCTGCGAAACTCGCGCAGGCTGCCGCTTCGCTCGAAGGTGCTCATGTCGGTCTCGTGCAGGTTCATGATTTCTCCTCGAACGATCGTAAAGTTTTGCGGGCCTGGTGCAGTCGAGATCGAACGCGCGCCACGGGCACGTCGAGCGCCGACGCGACCTGCTCGTACGTCAGGTCTTCCCAGGCGACCAACAGCAGGACGTCCCGGTCGAACGAGGACAGGGCGGCCAACGCGCCTGCTAGTGCCTGGGTCCGACGATGTGCACTGTCTCGGTCGACGACAGCGGACTCGAAGCCCGTCTCCGCGACCGGATCGATGCCGTGTCGCGCCAACGCACGGTAGCCCGAGACCTCGCGGCGGCGGTGCCGTGAGAGCTGATGTCCCGCAATGCCGTACAGCCAAGGCAGCACGCCGCCCCTGGTCGGGTCGTAGCTCGCCCATCCCGAGAACGCCACGGAGAACGTGTCCGCCGTCAGGTCGTCGGCGAGGTCGACTCCCACTCGACGAGCCAGGTACCGGTGGATCGTGCGGGCATGGTCCTCGTAGACTCCTGCGAATTCACCTGCCTCGTCCGAAGGTGGCATCACCGTGTTCGGGTGCCGCCCGGGACGGATCCGGGTCGGGCCGAAACGCATCATCGTCATACCTGTTACTTGCCTCGGGGCATCGGAACAGTTGAAGTACACACCAGTGACACCGCTCACACTGCACCAGGACATCCGAAGCGGGGTCGTCGGCGGGATTCGCCTCGCGTGGCCTGTCGGTTCGGGTTGCGTCCGTTGCACACACGGAAAGGCCGCCCTCTCACACTGGGTAGCGAGGGCGGCCGTCGTCGCGCGGTGGCGTCAGCTGGCGATCATGCCGTGTGGATCGATGACGAACTTCTGTGCGACTCCACTGTCGAATTCGCGGTAGCCCCGCGGAGCGTCGTCGAGCGAGATCACAGTTGCATTGACAGCTTTCGCGATCGAGACCCGCTCCGAGAGAATCGCATTCATCAGTTCGCGGTGGTAGCTCATCACCGGGCACTGCCCGGTGGCGAAGGACAGCGATTTTGCCCAACCGGTGCCGAGGCTGAGCGACAGAGCACCACGCTGAGCAGCCTCGTCCACACCGCCGGGATCGCCGGTCACGTACAACCCCGGGATGCCGATTCCGCCGCCCGCTGTGGTGATGTCCATCAGCGAGTTCAGGACCGTGGCCGGGGCCTCCCTGGACGAATCTCCACCGTGACCGCGGGCCTCGAAGCCCACCGCATCCACCGCGGCGTCGACCTCGGGCACGCCGAGAATCTGTTCGATCTGATCTTGCGGTGCGCCCTTGCCCACGTCGACGGTCTCGCAGCCGAACGTTCGCGCCTGGGCCAGCCTCTCGGCGTTCATGTCGCCGACGATCACCACCGATGCTCCCAGCAATTGCGCACCGACTGCGGCGGCGAGGCCGACCGGTCCCGCGCCCGCGATGTACACCGTCGCACCGGGTTTCACTCCTGCGGTGACGGCCCCGTGGAATCCGGTGGGAAAGATATCCGAGAGCATGGTCAGGTCCAGTATCTTCTCCAGAGCCTGGTCGCGATCGGGGAACTTCAGCAGGTTGAAGTCTGCGTAGGGTGCCATGACGTACTCGGCCTGGCCGCCGACCCACCCGCCCATGTCGACGTAGCCGAATGCCGAGCCCGGTCGATCGGGGTTCACATTGAGACAGATTCCCGTCTTGCGCTCCTTGCAGTTTCGACACCGTCCGCAGGCGATGTTGAACGGAACCGAGCAGATGTCTCCCACCTTCAGGAACTCGACGTCGCGTCCGACCTCGACGATTTCACCGGTGATCTCGTGGCCGAGCACCAGCCCTTCAGGTGCAGTAGTTCGCCCACGGACCATGTGCTGATCACTGCCGCAGATGTTGGTCGACACGACCTTCAGGATCACTCCGTGCTCGCACTTGCGTCCGATGTTCGCCGGGTTCACTCCGGGGCCGTCGGTCAACTCCAGGCCCGGAAATGCGATGTCCTGAACCTCTACCTTGCCCGGTCCGGCGTACGTCACTGCTCTGTTGTCTGCCACGATTTCTCCTGTTCGGCGGATTCCTGGTGCGATCGACAGACCGAGATCGATTGGGCGCTCACAGTTTTCGTGCATCTTCGTCAGTGAACGCGAGACGATGTGGCCTGCATCACACCATAGTATGCGCACGTGCGAATGCGGGTCGCGCCGCCCGCCGCACGCAACGATCACAGCACCGATCCCACTGGCCGGCGCTATCGTCGAGCCGTGCCATCCGATGAGAATTCCAGCCAGACCGTCACGATCGGCTCCGCGCCCGGCGTCGAGGTGGACGTGCTCACCTACGGTGCCACCCTGCAGCGCATGTCGGTCACCTGCGGCGACGGACAGCGACGCGACGTTCTCGTGGGCCTAGCCGGGGAGAGCGAATTACGCTCGTCCACAGCCTATTTCGGCTCCACGGTGGGTCGGTACGCCAACCGCATCGCGGATGGACGGCTCGACATCGACGGACGGCCGGTACAGCTGACGATCAACGACGGCGTCAATCACCTTCACGGCGGCGCCGACGGCTTCGACTCGCGACACTGGACCGTCGTCGAGCGATCGGTGGACTCGGTCGAACTCGAACTGATCAGCCCGGACGGGGATCAGGGCTACCCGGGCGAGGTTCGTGCGCGGGCACGGTTCTCGGTCACGGACGACACCGTGCGCTTGGAGTTGACCGCCACCACGACCGCGACGACCGTGGTGAACCTGACCTCGCATGCATACTTCGACCTCGACGGTCACGGCATCGACGACCACGTGCTCCAGGTCTTCGCGTCGTCGTTCACTCCCGTGAATCCGGACGGCATTCCCACCGGGAGCATCGACGACGTCGCAGGCAGTGCGCTCGATCTCCGAGAGCCGGGTCGCGTCGGCGATCTCGCCCGCGCCGGCCACCCGCAATTGTCGGCGGCCAGGGGAATCGACCACAACTTCGTCGTCGACGGCGACGGGTTGCGGTGCGCGGCAAGGCTCTCCTCGGCGCGCAGCCGTACCGCACTCGAGGTGTGGACCGATCAGCCCGGGCTGCAGGTGTACACCGGCAACTTCCTGGACGGTAGCGATGTCTCGCGCCGCGGAACCATGCTGCGCCAGGGAGACGGCATAGCGCTCGAACCTCAGCTGTTTCCCGACGGGCCGAATCATCCGAACTTCCCGTCGGCCGAACTGAACACCGGCGAGACGTACCGGTCCCTCATCGAGTGGAAGTTCTCTGTCGACCACCGTGGGTGAGCGTTAACAATTCTTCGATCGATCTTGGCCGAACTATTGACGACTGCCGATGTTAACGCTCACACTATGTTGCACACGTCACAGCGGAGTGGCGACATCGAGGAGATCACCATGGCGTCCAAAACATTTTTTGCGGCAAGCGCGCTCGTCCTGAGCGGCGCGATCGTCCTGAGCGCGTGCAGCAGCGGAGGCGACGACGCGTCCGGCGGCGGCAGCGAAGGCGGTACCGTCCTGGGCTTTTCCCAGGTCGGTGCCGAAAGCGGCTGGCGGACCGCGAACACGACATCGATTCAAGAGGCAGCCACCGAAGCCGGCGTCGATCTGAAGTTCTCCGACGCACAGCAGAAACAGGAGAACCAGATCAAGGCGATTCGCACCTACATCCAGCAGAAGGTCGACGTCATCGCCTTCAGCCCGGTTGTCGAGACCGGGTGGGAACCTGTTCTGCAGGAAGCGAAGCGAGCCGACATCCCCGTGATTCTCACCGACCGTGCGGTCGACACCACCGACGATTCGCTCTACGCGACATTCCTCGGGTCGGACTTCGTCGAAGAAGGCGTAAAGGCCGGTGACTGGTTGGTGCAGAACAGCGCGATCGCCGATACCACCGGAGACGGCAAGATCAACGTGGTCGAACTCGAAGGCACCACCGGTGCCGCTCCGGCCATCGACCGCGCCGAGGGATTCCGCCAGGCTATCGGCAGCGAGCCGAACATCGCCATCACAGCGTCGCAGACCGGCGACTTCACGCGCGACGGCGGCAAGCAGGTCATGGAGTCGTTCCTGAACTCCAACCGCGGCCAGATCGACGTCGTCTTCGCTCAGAACGACGACATGGGCATCGGCGCAATCCAAGCCATCGAGGCCGCCGGACTGGTGCCGGGCAAGGACATCAAGATCATCACGGTCGACGCTGTCAAGGACGGAATGCAGGCCCTCGCCGACGGCAAGATCGACTTCATCGTCGAGTGCAATCCCCTTCTCGGACCTCAGCTGATGGAGCTGACCGACAAAGTCGTCAAGGGTGAGGACGTACCCAAGCGGGTCGTCACCGAGGAGACCACTTTCACGTCCGATCAGGCGGCCGCCGTACTCGCCGACCGCCAGTACTGAGGTACGTCTTCATGACCACCGATACCGTTCCCGCTGCGGAGCCGGTTCCCATCGTGGAGATGAAGAACATCTCGATCACCTTCGGTGCCGTTCGAGCCCTCGACGGGGTCTCGCTCCGACTCTTTCCCGGCGAAGTGCACTCACTGATGGGTGAGAACGGTGCCGGTAAGTCGACGTTGATCAAAGCTCTGACCGGCGTCTATTCGATCGACAACGGAACCGTCACCATCGACGGGACCGAGCACGAGTTCGCCACTCCGAGCGCGGCCCAGGCTGCAGGTATCAGCACCGTCTACCAGGAAGTGAATCTGCTTCCCAATCTGACGGTTGCCGAGAACATGCTCCTGGGCCGCGAACCCCGTCGGCTCCCCGGAAAAGTGTTGGGAGCCATCGGCGGAATCGACAGACGCGCGATGAACCGTCGTGCACGCACCACTCTGGACCGGCTCGGTCTCGACATCGAACCGTCGTCGATCGTCGGTGATCACCCGATCGCCGTGCAGCAACTCGTCGCGATCGCCCGCGCGGTCGACGTCGATGCTCGGGTTCTGATCCTCGACGAACCGACGTCGAGTCTGGACAAGGACGAGGTCGAGACTCTGTATTCGGTGATCGAGCGTCTTCGGGGCAACGGGACGTCGATCGTGTTCGTCTCGCACTTCCTCGACCAGATCTATCGCATCTCCGATCGGATGACGATCCTGCGAAACGGCAAGTTCGTCTCCGAGCGACTGGTTGCCGACACCCCGCAGTTCGAGTTGGTCGAGCTGATGATCGGACGCGAACTCGACACTCTGCGCGAACTCGACAGCCGCGAACCGGTAGTGGTGGCGCCAGGAGACGCTCCCGTCGTGGAGGTACTCGGCATCGGCCGCAAGGGCGCTCTCGAGGCAACGGATCTTCGCCTTCACGCAGGCCAAGTCGTCGGCGTCGCAGGCCTGCTCGGCTCAGGTCGCACCGAATTGGCCCGACTGCTCGCCGGGGCCGACAGGGCGGATTCCGGATCCATCGAGGTGCACTCCACCAAACATCGCATTCGCAGTCCTCGGCAGGCCGCGGACCGACGCATCGCGCTCACCAGCGAGGATCGCAAGGCAGACGGCGTCGTCGGCGACCTGTCGGTGGCAGACAACATGATGCTCGCACTGCAGGCGAAGCGGG
The DNA here is from genome assembly GCF_000813105.1 of Rhodococcus sp. BS-15. Taxonomy (NCBI): domain Bacteria; kingdom Bacillati; phylum Actinomycetota; class Actinomycetes; order Mycobacteriales; family Nocardiaceae; genus Rhodococcus; species Rhodococcus sp. BS-15. The sequence goes on from NZ_BAOX01000009.1 coordinate 5,666, forward strand.
GATGGCTACGACCCATTCCCCGAGCGACGAGACACAAGCTCGTGCAGGACTACATCACTGCACTCGACATCCGGCCCGCAGATCCGAATGCCTCGATGCGCAACCTGTCCGGTGGCAACCAACAGAAGGTTCTGCTCGCCCGCTGGCTCATCACCGAACCGGAACTGCTGATCCTCGACGAACCCACGCGTGGCATCGACATCGGCGCGAAAGCTCAGATTCAAACTCTGGTCGCCGATCTCGCGGCCCGGGGAATGTCGGTGGTATTCATCTCCGCCGAACTCGAAGAGATTCTGCGCCTGAGCGACCGCATCGTGATCATGCGCGATCGCCGCAAGATCGACGAACGCATCAACGACGGAGTGTCGGTGGGCGACGTGCTGGCCACCATCGCAGCGGGCGTTCGTACCGACGAACCCACCGCGGTCACCGCCTCGAACATCGACAGGACTGTCGCACCATGACTCGAACTCTCGAACCGAAGACCGCCGCGCCTGCGCGCGTCCGCTCCGCTTTCACCCAGCCCGTGGTCTGGCCGCTGCTGGCATTGATCGCACTGATCGTCGTCAATGTCGTTGTCACACCGGACTTCCTCGATATTCGCATCGAGAATGGCGGACTGTTCGGTAACGTCGTCGACATCGCGCGCAACTCCGCGCCCCTCATCCTCGTCGCCGTCGGCATGACGCTGGTGGTGGCCACTCGCGGTATCGACCTCTCCGTCGGCGCGGTCGCAGTGATCGCCGCCGCGGTCGCCTGCACCCGAATCGCCGCCGCACCGGACGAGGGTGCCACGACGACCATGATCATGGCCGTCGTCTGGGCGCTGGGCGCGTGCTTGCTGCTCGGTCTGTGGAACGGACTTCTCGTGTCCGTCTTCGGTATTCAGCCCATCATCGCGACGTTGATTCTGATGGTCGCCGGCCGTGGGCTCGCCATGTTGATCACCGACGGAAACATCACGACCGTCAACAACGCTGCGTTCAGCGAACTCGCGTCCGGCACCTTTCTCGGTCTGCCGCTCGCCCTCATCATCGCGCTCGTGGTGGTTGCGGGTACCGCGGTGCTGACGCGTCGCACCGCTCTGGGAATGCTCGTCGAGGCAGTCGGAATCAATCCGGAGGCAAGCAGATTGGCCGGTGTGCGCTCGCGCACGATCGTCTGGACCGTCTACGTGTTCGCCGCGGTGTGCTCGGGAACGGCCGGCCTGATCATTGCCGCCAACACCAACTCGGTGAACGCCAACAGCCTCGGCCAATGGATCGAGCTGGACGCCATTCTGGCCGTCGTCATCGGCGGCACCGCGCTCACCGGTGGCCGATTCTCCATCGCGGGCACCGTGGTCGGCGCACTGCTGATCGGCACTCTCACTCGCACCATCACCAACGTCGGCATTCCGTCCGAGGCCAACTACCTGTTCAAGGCAGTCGTCATCATCGTGGTCTGCCTCCTGCAATCACCGCGAATCCGCGCCACGCTGCGGTCCTTCGTGCGACCCGACTCGACCAAGGCGGTACGAGCGTGAGTGATCTGCTGACTGCTCCCCCCCACCACCTCCACCAGTGCACCGGTCCCGTCGCCGTCGACGTGGGACCGCATCCGGCGCTACTCTCCGCCGACCCGATTCCTGCCGGTCATCGCAACATTCGCGCTGTTCATCGGCCTCTTCGGACTCGGCGAATTCCGCTACAGCGGATTCGCCGACCCACAGGTGTTCCTGTCGTTGCTGATCGACAACTCCTTCCTGATCGTTCTCGCGGTCGGAATGACGTTCGTGATCCTCACCGGGGGTATCGATCTGTCCGTCGGATCCGTAGTGGCACTGTCGACCATGATCGCTGCACGCACACTGCAATTGGGCTGGTCGCCGTTCGTCGTCATGGCGGTGGTGCTGCTGTGCGGAACGGTGCTCGGCACGATCATGGGAGCGTTGATTCACTACCTGCAGATTCAGCCGTTCGTCGCCACACTCGCCGGCATGTTCCTCGCCCGCGGCCTGTGCTACATGATCGGCGTCGAGTCCATTCCGATCACCGACGACACCTTCTCGTCCATCGCCTTCGCCGTGATCGAACTCCCCGGGGGTTACACGATCACGTGGAGCGTGGTGATCGCACTCGTCGTAGTGGCGGTCGCCATGTACGTCCTGGCCTGCACCCGCTTCGGTCGCTCGGTGTACGGCATCGGCGGCAACGAAGCGTCCGCACTGCTGATGGGGCTCAAAGTTGCCGCGGTGAAGGTGGGCGTCTACGCGATCAGTGGATTCTGCGCTGCACTCGCCGGACTCCTTTTCTCCTTCTACGCCCTGTCCGGCTACAGCCTCAACGCCGTCGGTATGGAACTCGACGCGATCGCGGCGGTGGTGATCGGCGGAACGTTGCTCACCGGTGGACGCGGATACGTGCTGGGTTCGCTTGTAGGCGTGCTCATTCTCGGTGCGATCCAGACATTCATCGCGTTCGACGGAACGCTGAGTTCCTGGTGGACGCGAATCACTATCGGAGTCCTACTGCTTCTGTTCGTCGTGGCCCAGCGACTGATGACGGCGAGACGTAGATGACTACGACCCATACCGCAACACACCAGGGAGTTCCCATGAACGCTGACCGATACACGGTGGGGGTCGACTACGGCACACTGTCCGGACGCGCCGTCGTCGTTCGAGTGTCCGACGGTGCCGAAATCGCCTCGGCAGTGCACGATTACCGACACGCGGTGCTCGAGGAGACGCTGCCCGACGGCACGGTGCGATTGCCCGACGCGTGGGCCCTGCAGGTGCCCGACGACTATCGCGACGTCCTGCGTCGTGCGGTTCCGGCTGCGCTGGCCGCCGCAGGCATCGCACCCGAGCAAGTGGTCGGCATCGGAACCGACTTCACTGCGTGCACCATGGTGCCCACCTACGCCGACGGCACTCCGCTGTGCGAGGATCCACGCTTCGCCGATCGTCCGCACTCGTACGTCAAACTGTGGAAACACCATGCAGCACAGGGGCAGGCCGACCGCATCAACGATCTCGCTGCGCGTCGCGGCGAGAGTTGGCTCCCTCGCTACGGCGGACTGATCTCCTCGGAATGGGAGTTCGCCAAGGCGCTGCAGATTCACGAGGAAGATTCCGAGATCTACGACGCGATGGACCGATGGGTCGAAGCGGCCGATTGGATCGTCTGGCAGCTCTGCGGACACTACGTACGCAACGCGTGCACAGCCGGATACAAGGGCATCTATCAGGACGGGCACTACCCGTCCGTCGACTTCCTCACCGGACTGGCACCGGGCTTCGGTTCCTTCGTCGCCGACAAGCTCGATCAGCCGTTGGGCGAGTTGGGTTCTCGAGCAGGTACGTTGACCGCCGAGGCCGCGCAATGGACCGGGCTGCCCGAGGGTATCGCCGTTGCTGTCGGCAACGTCGATGCGCACGTGACGGCACCCGCGGCCGGAGCGGTGGAACCGGGCCGGATGGTCGCCATCATGGGAACATCGACCTGCCACGTGATGAGTTCGACCGTGCTGAAGGAAGTTCCCGGCATGTGCGGGGTGGTGGACGGCGGAATCGTCGCCGGATCGTTCGGCTACGAGGCAGGACAGAGCGGCGTCGGCGACATCTTCGGATGGTTCACGCGCACTTCGGTTCCCGCGTCGTACAGCGAGGCGGCGGCCGCGGCAGGTGAGTCGGTCCACGAACACCTGACGCGGCTCGCGCAGACGCAGGACGTGGGTGAGCACGGGCTCGTCGCGCTCGACTGGCACAGCGGGAACCGGTCGGTTCTGGTGGATCACGAGCTCTCCGGGCTGGTCGTCGGGACCACGCTGGCCACGCGTCCCGAGGACACCTACCGTGCGCTGCTCGAAGCTACGGCGTTCGGAACCCGCGTCATCGTGGAGACGTTCCGCGACAGCGGCGTTCCGGTCGAGGAGTTCGTGGTGGCGGGTGGGCTGGCCCGTAACCCCCTGCTCATGCAGATCTACGCCGACGTGTTACGAATGCCGTTGTCGGTCATCGACTCTGCCCAGGGACCGGCCCTGGGATCCGCCATTCATGCCGCAGTGGCGGCCGGGTGCTACTCCGATGTGCCCGTTGCATCGAAGTCGATGGGCAAGGTTCGTCGCGCCGCATTCGTGCCCGACGAATCGCGATCTCAGGCGTACGACGCTCTCTTCGAGATCTATCTGGAATTGCACGACCGGTTCGGCCGGGACGTGCCGATCATGCGCCGTCTGCGAGCACTCCGACGCGACGCACTGACCCGAAAGGTGGATGCATGATGACCGTTGTCGACGACGTGCGTGAGGTCATCGAGGAGGTCCGCCGCGACGTATGCACCCTGCACGCCGAGCTGGTGCGGTACGGACTGGTCGTGTGGACGGCAGGCAACGTCTCGGCGCGGGTCCCCGGCCGGGACCTGATGGTCATCAAGCCCAGTGGCGTCTCCTACGACGACCTGACGCCCGGCAACATGGTGGTGTGCGATCTGTACGGCAGGGTGGTCGAGGGCGACCATGCACCGTCCTCGGACACCGAGGCGCAGGCCTATGTCTACCGACACCTGGAACACATCGGCGGTGTGGTGCACACACATTCGCCCTATGCGGTGGCGTGGGCGGCCCGAGGGGAACCGATTCCGGTGGTCACCACGATGTGCGCGGACGAGTTCGGCGGCGACATTCCGGTCGGGCCCTTCGCCACGATCGGCGACGACTCGATCGGCCGCGGCATCGTCGACACCCTGGCAGACAGTCGATCTCCGGCAGTCCTGATGCAGAACCACGGCGTGTTCGCAGTGGGGCCGACGGCCAGGGCTGCCGTCAAAGCAGCTGTCATGTGTGAGGACGTCGCGAGGTCGGTACACCTGTCCTATCAACTGGGACAACCACTTCCCATTCCGAGCTCGAAGGTCGACGCACTCTACGACCGCTACCAGAACGTCTACGGCCAGCGCTGACCGGCGCGCCGAATCTTCTCTCCACGGAGGTACCCCCATGTCCGAAGTATGGTTTCTCACCGGCAGTCAAAGCCTCTACGGCCCCGAGACACTCGATCAGGTAGCCGTCCAGTCCCGCGAGATCGCGGACAAACTCGATGCGGCACTACCCGTCTCGGTGGTCTGGAAGCCGGTGCTGCTCGACGCGTCGTCCATCCTGCGCTGCATGCGCGAGGCGAACGCCGCCGACGAATGTGTGGGCGTGGTGACCTGGATGCACACCTTCTCCCCCGCCAAGATGTGGATCGCCGGGCTCGACGCGTTGGACGTGCCGCTGCTGCACCTGCACACGCAGGCCGGAATGTCGTTGCCGTGGTCGACGATCGACATGGAGTTCATGAATCTCAACCAGGCCGCCCACGGCGACCGCGAGTTCGGACACGTCGAATCTCGGGTGGGTGTTCTGCGCACGATCGTGGCAGGCCACGTCGACAATCCCGCGGTGATCGAGCGGGCGGAACAGTGGGTGCGAGCAGCTCTCGGCCGCGCGGAGCTGAGGTCACTGTGCCTGGCACGTTTCGGCGACAACATGCGCGACGTCGCAGTGACGGAGGGCGACAAGGTCGAAGCGCAGTTGCGATTCGGAGTCTCCGTCAACACCTACGGCGTCAACGATCTGGTCGAGGTCGTGGACGGCGTGAGCGATTCGTCCGTGTCCGACCTCATCGACGAATACCGGTCGCTGTACGACATCGCGCCGAGCCTCGACAAAGACGGCGACCGCCACGAATCACTGCGGTACGGCGCCCGCGTAGAGGCCGGCCTACGGCAGTTCCTCACCGAGGGTGGCTTCAAGGCCTTCACCACCAACTTCGAGGATCTCGGTGGCTCCGCCAGTTGCCGGGCCTAGCGGTGCAGCGCCTCATGGCCGACGGCTACGGGTTCGGCGGTGAGGGCGACTGGAAGACCTCGATGTTGTTGCGCGCCATGAAGGTGATGGCCGAGGGTCTCGACGGTGGAACGTCGTTCATGGAGGACTACACCTACAACCTCGTCCCGGGGGCGGAGAAGATCCTCGGCGCGCACATGCTCGAAGTATGTCCCTCGATCACCGACTCGCGGCCCACCCTGGAGATCCATCCACTGTCCATCGGTGGCCGCGAAGACCCAGTGCGCCTGCGCTTCACGGCGGACCCCGGCCATGGCGTAGTCGTCGGACTCTCGGACGTCGGTGAACGATTCCGATTGACTGCCAACGTGATCGACGTCGTGGAGCCCGACGAGGCTCTGCCGAAGCTGCCGGTCGCCTGCGCGGTATGGGAACCGCAGCCCTCACTCGCGGTGTCGGCGGAATCCTGGCTGACGGCCGGTGCGCCCCACCACACGGTTCTGAGTACCGCGATCGGCTTGCCTGTGCTGGAGGCATTCTCGGACATGATCGGTGTCGAGCTGCTCACCATCGATTCCGACACCACGACACGAGGATTCCAACAGACACTGCGATGGAACGCGGCCTACCACCGACTCGCAGCGAGGTTGTGAGGTCGTCGATCATCCGTGGCGTCGTCGATATTCCTGCTCGGCTCCGGGGTGAAGGGGAATGTTGCCGGTCATGACGAGCGACCGCGCGTCGAGAAATTGGCTGCCGATCGCCTGACCGGGAACGAGGCCGGACGACTGATCGAGAAGCACACTCACCAGTGCGGCGACAACACGGTCCGGCACCTCCGGATGTGCCAGCAGAAGATTCGGAATCCCGACGGTGGTGACCTCCGGGTGTTCGCCGTACACGTTCGCCGGAACCCGCACGGCCTCGTACGCGGTACCGAATTCGCGTCTCAGATCAGCGACGACGGCGCCCAGATCGAGTAGACGGATCGCGGCTCGCGGCTGGGCAAATGCCGGAGTCGGCAACCCGCCCGCCCACATCACGGCGTCGACTTCGTTGGCCGTCAAAGCATCTGCCGCCGAGCTCATCGACAGCTGAACCTGTTCGACAGCACCTGCTTCCGCCATACCCGCTGCGCGAAGGACTCGCTGAGATACTTCGGTGGCACCGGATCCCGGGGCACCGACACTCACGTTTCGCCATCGCAGATCGTCCATGGTTTCTATAGCTGAGTCTGCCCGCACAGCCACTTGGAAGTAGTTCTCGTAGACGCACCCGACAGCTGCCAGCTCTCCGCTCGGATGACTGTAGGCGGCGTCCATGAGTGTCAAGGCCAGCTCGGCCCGCCGAGATCCCAACGCCTCGAGGTTGTCGACGGATCCGGCCGTCGTGAGCGGAACTATCTCGGCGGCATCGGTTTCGGCGGCAGCGTCGGACAACAGTCCGGCGAACTCCCAGAAGAAGCCGCCGACCTCGCCCGCCGCGAGCCGCAGCTGCATCGGCGGGTCCGAGGTGCAGGCGCCCACGACGGCAGCGCTCAGTGCCAACAGACCTGCCTGCAGCGCCGTTCTACGTGAGAACGACGCTGCGGGCTCGGGCATGTCAGTCACTGTAAGGCGTGACAGGTCACTGGAACGCTCGACCCTGCTCTCGGTCGAGCACGGTCTCGGACTTGTTGCGCAGTACGAAGATGTACACCAGCAGCGAGATAGCGATCACGACCGTCACGTAGAGGATGAACCAACCACGTGCCCGCCGTTCTTCGCGGCTTGATAGATCAGTGGTGCTGTGCCACCGAAGGCCGAGTTGGCGAGTGCGTATCCCAGGCCGACGCCGAGTGCCCGGACGTGCGAGGGGAACAGCTCCGCTTTGACGATCGCATTGATGGAGGTGTAGCCGGTGAGGATGACGTAACCGACGCACACCAGTGCGAGCGACTGCACCACCGAAGTCGCCGTCGGCAGGTACGTGATGAGCACGTAGGTGTACAGCACGCCGCCGATGCCGAAGAAGACGAGCAGCGGCTTGCGACCCACCTTGTCGCTGATCATTCCGCCGATGGGCTGCAGCAGCATGAGGAAGACCAGTCCGGCGAGGTTGATCCAGGTACCGGTCATCCCCCGGTCCTCGTACGCGGTCTTGACCATCGAGGGTGCGTTGACGCTGTAGGTGTAGAACGCGATGGTGCCACCGGCGGTCACCATGAAGCAGATCAGCAACGCGCGCCAGTGGTTGGCGACCAACTCCTTCAAAGAACCGGAGGCTTTGTCCGCACCGCTGCGAACGGCGGCGAGTTGATCCTTCGTCAAGGATTCGTCCATGCTGCGGCGCAGCCAGAAGACCACCACTGCCGCCACTCCGCCGATGAAAAAGGCTATGCGCCAACCGAAGTCCTCGATCTGTTCGCGCTCGAGGAACACCTGCATCAGCAACAGAGTCACCTGTGCCAGCACATGTCCACCGACGAGGGTGACGTATTGGAACGAGGAGAAGAATCCCCGACGCTCGCGCGTGGCGGCCTCGGACATGTACGTCGCCGACGCACCGTACTCACCGCCGGTGGCGAAGCCCTGAACCAGGCGGCACAGGATCAGGATTACGGCGGCCCATACGCCGATGCTCTCCCGGCCCGGAGTGAGCGCGATGACCAGCGAGCACGCAGCCATCATCGAGACGCTGAACGTCAGCGCAGCCCTGCGCCCGTTGCGATCGGCATACCGGCCGAAGAACCACGATCCCACCGGTCGCATCAAGAAGGTGACGGCAAAGATCCCGTACACGTAGATCGTGGAATTCTTGTCGGCGGAGTCGAAGAACTGATTCTCGAAATACGTTGCGAAGACGGTGTAGACGTACACGTCGTACCACTCGACCAGATTTCCGGACGACCCCCGCAGCGTGTTGAAGACAGCACGGCGGGTGGCAGCGCGAGAGGAAACGGGTGGACTCGGGAGCGTCGTACCGGCGATCGAGGTGGCCTCGTTGGCCATGGTTTGGTCCTTCCACAGTCGGGCATTTGGGCTGCCGGTCGACGATCGGCAACCGAAGCCTCCCTACTGTGACGGCAAGCACAGGCCGGAACCAAGCCGTTTCGGATTTCCTAACACTCCCTTAGGAAACGACTTTCGGAAGGCGCAGTTCGATCCGCAGTCCCACTGGTCGACGCTCCATGACCCGAAGGGATCCGCCGGCTCGCTCGGTCAGAGCGTGGACGATCGACAGACCCAGACCGGTGCCGTCGCCGTGCGAACCGGAGGCTCGGTAGAACCGATCGACGACCTTGCCGAGTTCGTCTGCGGGCACGCCAGGTCCGTTGTCGGACAACCACATCGTGACGTCCGCGTCACTGCTTCGGTAGTCGATCTCGATGCCGGAGCCGGAGCCGGCGTACTTGGTTGCGTTGCTCAGCAGAGCGTCGAGAATTCGAGTCAGGTCGTCCTCGGACATCGCAACGCGACACTCCGCATCGGCATCCGGCTCCGAGACGTGAACGGTCATTCCCGCCACGAATATCGTGCTCGACCAGAATTCGACTCGATCTGCGACAACCGCACCGAGATCGCAGCCGGGAGACCGGGTGCTCGCCGGGGTCTCGGCAGCTGCGAGAACGAGCAGATCTTCCACCACGGAGCTCAAGCGATCCACCTCGAGTGTGGTCCGCAGGTGTGCATCGGTTGCCGAATCCGGCACCCGCATTCCCAGAACGTCCATCCGAATTCGCAACGCTGCCAGTGGGTTCCGGAGAGCATGGGCGGTGTCGGCCACCAATCGACGTTGCGCAGCGGTGGCGGCCTCGACGTCGTCGGCCATGGCCTCGAAGGCACTGGACAGCTCACGCACCTCCGGTGGCCCGACGTACGGCACCGGCTCGAGACGATGCGATCCCTCGACCGACACCTGATCGTGGAACTTGTCGCCGAACGAATGGACTCGCGAGGACAATGCGCTCAGCGGACGAACGACCCAGCGCGACAACGCAACAGCGATCACCGCGACCGTCGCGAGGATCAGCATGGCACCGACAGCGATGACCACCCAGGCAATTGCGACGTCCCGACGCGCAGAATCGGTGGACGCCTCGAGAACCACTGCGCCGTCCACTTGCGTTCCCCCACCGACCGGGGCGGCAATCAACACCGAGGAATCCGACCACGGCGTCAGACTCGACGGTAGGTCGCCGCGCTGATTGCGCAACGCTCCTGCCACCGCCTGCTGGATGTCGGAACGCTGCACGTCCAGGCCGGACGCGCCCGCACCCCTCCGGTGCGATCGACGACGGCAACTCCCTCGTCGTACAGACTGTTGTAGCGTTGCAACGATTCTCGGATACGGGCTACACCGGATTCGTCTTCTCGCGAGCTGAGTTCTGCAAAGAACGATGCTGCGGCGGCCCGATTCTCGCCGAATCGTTGAGCCCGTTCGCGGCCGACCAACAGCGCGAGGGGAACCGACAGAGCAAGCACGACGACGGTGGAGTAGATCATCAACACCAACAGGACTCGCCGCCGCACGTCAGGTATCCCAGCGGTAGCCGAAGCCGCGGATGGTGACGATCGCACCCGGGCGAGCAAGCTTGGAACGCAACGCCGTCATGTGTACGTCGAGCGTTCGTGAGATCGCGACATAGGCGTCGCCCCAGATTGCGTCCATCAACTGTTCCCGGCTCACTGCTTCGCCGCGTCGCGTCACGAGATGGGCCAACAGGTCGAACTCCTTGGTGGTCAGCGCAACTGAGCGTCCGCCGACTTCGACGGCACGGCCGGAGAGATCGACGACGACGTCACCGAGTGTCAGCCTGTCCGCCGTGGGTTCGGTCGCCGCGCTTCGACGATGCGCGGCCACCTCGAGTCTCGCGTGCAATTCACCCAAACGAGCCGGCTTGACGACGTAGTCGTCGGCGCCGCCGCGCAGTGCCCGGACCACCGAGCGCTCGTCGTCCCGTGCCGTCAGCACCACCACCGGAACCGAACTCAGGGTCCTGAGCTTTCGGAGAACTTCGAGGCCATCCATGTCTGGTAGTCCGAGATCGAGCAGCACGACGTCCATCTCGTGGTAGCCGAGCAGGGCATCGGCACCGCGGCGCATGCGGACAGGCGTGTGCCCCACCTCGGTCAACGCGTCCACCAACGCATCCCCGAGTCCGTCGTCGTCCTCCACCACAGCTATTCGCATCGAACTCAAGATAGGCCACTGGACGCGCGCGGACGTGACTGTTCACGATCGGGTGTCGTGCGCGGGATGCCGCCGGTGGGCGACGGTAGTGAACGCCCAGGTGCGGAATGGATCGACGAAAAGGATCAGCGTCGATCGACACCCGCGGGCCGAGTGATCAGGCGGGCGCGCTCGCGAAGGCCGGGTGCCAGTGCGATATCGATGACTTGCTCGAGCGTCAGTACGCCGTTGGCGCTCACATCGATTCGGGTGCCGTCGGTGGCCTGCGCAACGACGCGACTCGCGTCTTTGCTGTCCTGAATGTCGAGCACTGTTCCGTCGGCCTGCGTCGAGCGCTCGTCGACGACGCCCGCGAAGCACGGACCGACCGGCTCGGAGGACAGCCAGACAGTGACTGTCAGCGTGCCGGTCCGATCGCCGACGGTGACGGTTCCGAACGCGTCGGCGTATCCGTCCAGTGACTGCCGTACTGCGAGTGCGTCGAAGCCGAAGGCCGGTGCGAACGGATCGGGTTCGACCACTGCCCCGGTGGGTAGTGCCACGATCAGGGCATCGGTCATCGCTTGTGCTTTGGCCTCGAACCTCCACGGCACCTCGGAAACGTCGGCGTCGCCCTCGCTGACGAATGCATAGTTCACTCGCACCAAATCCTCTGGCGGAATGACCTCCGCGCAGCCTGGAATCGCGATCGGTTCAGGCTGCGGTTCGTGCAGCAGGCCGGCCACAACCGTGCCGACAGCAACAATCCCGACGATCACCGCAACCGTCGACCATACCGAGCCTCGTGCGCCTGTCGATTTCATGCGGTCCTCGTCCTTCAGGGAATGAAGTCTTCGCGGGGTGTAATTCTGAGCTCAGCGGGGCACACCCATGAGGTCCAGCTGTTGGCGACCTTATCGCCTCGACCCTGTGGAGATTCAATGACGATGCCGACCGATGCAAGCGATGCAGTTCCGTCCCACGGCAGCAACGACGGCCCCCGCGAGCACACCGCCGAAACCGACGCGATCGAGGGCGCGCACGTGGACGACGAGAACGTGCCACACCCGCCGGAAAACGGGACCGAACTGAGCTGAACCGCGCGCCGAGAAACGCTGTATGACGGCGGAGCCACCGGAATCAGCCCGAGTTGCATTCGTGGACAATGAATTTCGCGGCAAATTCGCGCGCATTCGTCAGACGCGCGCGAGTTCGTCGACGATTTTGCGAGCACTCGGCGAACGCGCGCGCGTTTGCGGAGAACAGGGAGAGCCTCGGCTATCCGAACGGTCGTCCAGCGGCGACCTGAAGGAACTCGGAAATCTATGTTCGTCGCAACGGAATGATGCTGCGAACTCGCTCGTCCCGTAGGTACAGCGCTCCCCACGCTGCGATACCCACATAGATCGCAAAGAACACCGTACTCAGCAGCGGCTTCTCGACGCGCCAATTGGTCAGCACCGCACCGCCGAGGTAGCCGGTGAGCACGATGGCACCCAGGATCGACCTCGCGGGAACTGCGTAGAGAACCAGGATGACCAGCATGACGATGCCGGTGATCGGCGCCATCTCGTCGCGCAGGCCTAGGTCGACCGATGCATCCTTCACCACCTGCAAATTCAGAATGTGGCTGATCGCGTCGAACAGGAGGAAGACGATCACGAGGATCTGTAGAACGAGGCCGATCCGCGGGGCGATCTTCCCCGACGCCGGGGTGTGGGTGGTGGTCATGGCTGTCTCCTCGGTAGCGGTCGATGTCACTTCTTGGACCCGGGCCAACCGCAGAAGTCACCGGCACTCGCCAGTCAGTAAGGTCGAAGGATGACTGTGCGAGCAGGTGTGGTGGTCACGGGAACCGAGGTTCTGGCCGGTCGCGTCACCGACCGGAACGGCCCGTGGGTTGCTCAGCGACTTCTCGAGATGGGGGTCGACGTTGCCCACATCACCGTCTGCGGTGATCGGCCGGACGATCTGACTGCGCAGGTTCGGTTTCTGGCCGACCAACGCGTCGACCTGATCGTCACCACCGGCGGTTTGGGTCCGACCGCGGACGACCTCACCGTTCCGACCGTCGCCGCGCTGTACGGCCTTGAATTGACGCTGGACGCCGAGCTCGAAGAACGTATCCACGCGATCGTGCAACGGTGGCGAAGCCGAATGAGCTCGGCAGCCGACTCCGAGCCGCTACGGGCCGGCATCCGAAAGCAGGCGATGGTTCCGGCAGGCGCGCAGTCCATTTCACCGACCGGAACCGCACCCGGAGTCGCGATATCTGCTGACGATTCCCGGTCACTGCCCGCCGTCCTCATCCTGCCCGGCCCTCCTCGCGAACTGCAGGCGATGTGGCCGGAGGCCCTCGACAGCGCTCCCATCGCCGAGGTTCTCGCCCGCCGCACACAGATGCGTCAGGACACCATTCGCGGCTATCGACTGTCCGAGGCCGACCTCGCCGCAACCCTGCGCACGGCCGAAAGCGAGATCACTGGATTCGGCGATCTCGAGATCACCACCTGTCTGAGTCGCGGCGAGCTCGAGATGGTGACCCGCTACGCCGAATCAGCGCGAACGGCATACACAGATCTCGAACGTCTCATCGACAAAGAACATGGCACACAGGTCTTTTCGACCGACGGTTCCACCATCGACGACATCGTCGCGAACCGTCTGTCCGGGCATCGCATCGCCACGGCGGAATCGTGCACCGGCGGCATGATCGCCGCACGTCTCACCGATCGCGCAGGATCGTCGGCGTATGTCATCGGGGCCGTGGTTTCCTACGCCAACGAGGCGAAGACCGGCCTTCTCGACGTCCCCGCCGAGGTCATCGATCGACACGGAGCCGTGAGCGAGCCAGTGGCCGCGCTGATGGCCGAAGGCGCACTGAAGCGGCTGAACGTCGACATCGCGGTATCGACCAGTGGCGTCGCGGGCCCGGGTGGCGGCACCGAGGCCAAGCCGGTCGGCACCGTCTGTTTTGCCATCGCCTCCACCGGCCAGCCGACCGTCACTCGCACCCTTCATCTCCCCGGCGACCGGGCGAGTGTGCGCGCACTGTCCACCACCGCAGCAATGCATATGCTCGCCGACGCGTTGGGATCCCCACCTGACGACCCAGGACCGGTCGGCGGATCAGATGCCTGAGGAGGCATTCAGCGCAGAGCCGTCTAGTTAGGTTCGGCATCCCTTATATACACTCCGTCGGTGCTCAGCGAGATGACCTACCTCGACCGCCCCGGTGTGCGCTTCGCGCGCGATCTCGGCCGCTTCGGTGACGAACCTGCCCTGATCACGTCCCACGAGACACTCACCTACCGTGACCTCGACGAACGGGTCGAGCGTCGGGCATCGGAACTCGGGACGACGCGTTGCCTCGTTCTGATCGCCGGGTCAAACGACGTCGATGTGATCGTCACGTATCTGGCGGCGCTGCGGGCCGGGCATCCGGTACTGATGGCTCCGGGCGACAGTTCAGGCCACTTCGACGGCCTGATCGACGCCTACCGGCCCGATGTGGTGGTGCGCACCGTCGACGGCCGCAGTGTCGTCGAGAAGGACGATCGACGACCCAGGCATCACCTGCACCCCGACCTCGCGTTGCTTCTCAGCACGTCCGGCTCGACCGGTTCACCCAAGCTCGTCCGACTCTCGCACCGAAACGTGCAGTCCAACGCCGAGTCGATCGCGGAGTATCTCGCATCCGCGCCACCGACCGAGCAGTGACGACGCTGCCCATGCACTACTGCTACGGGTTGTCGGTCGTGCACAGCCACCTTCTGCGCGGTGCCGCGTTGATTCTGACCGATTCTTCCGTGACCGATCCTGACTTCTGGACCCTCGCGCGGACGCAGCGCGGAACCACGTTCGCGGGTGTGCCGTACACCTTCGATCTACTCGACCGGATGGGGTTCGAGGAGCTGGATCTGCCCGATCTGCGCTACATCACGCAGGCCGGCGGCAAGATGCCGCCGGACCGCGTCCGGAAGTACGCCGAGCTGGGTCGACGTCGGGGATGGGACCTGTTCGTCATGTACGGGCAGACCGAGGCAACGGCCCGAATGGCCTATCTGCCATCCGATCTGGCCGCCACTCACCCGCACACCATCGGCCGTCCGATCCCCGGGGGTTCCTTCCGCCTAGAGGTAGCCGACGACTGCCCCAGTGGGACAGGCGAACTCGTCTACTCGGGGCCGAACGTCATGCTCGGCTACGCCGAGAGTCCCGACGACCTTCGCCTCGGTGACACCCTCGACGGAGAACTGCACACCGGCGACCTAGCCCGGCTCACGGACGACGGACTCTACGAGGTGGTGGGCCGTCGAAGTCGATTCGCGAAGGTGTTCGGACTGCGTATAGACCTTCAGCGCGTCGAATCCGCGCTCGCGCAGAGCGGGCTGACGGCGTGCTGCACCGGTGGTGTCGACGAGTTGGTCGTCGTCTCGGAGGGCGGAGACATCGACGCCGCCCGCCGCACTGCCGCGCAGGCCAGTGGTCTTCCCGCGGCAGCGGTTCGGGTGTGTCTCGTTGATCAACTGCCGCGAACACCAACCGGAAAACCCGATCTGCGAGCGGTGGCGGACATCGCTGCCCGGCACGATCTCGACCCGTCGGACACCGTCCCGACGACCGCCGACGTGAAGGCGTTGTTCGCCGAGATCCTGCACTGCTCACAGGTGGAGGACGACAGTACGTTCGTTAGTTTGGGCGGCGACTCGCTGTCGTACGTCCGAATGTCCATGCGGCTGGAGGCCATGCTCGGCAATCTGCCCGGGAACTGGCACACCACACCGGTGCGAGACTTCGATCGAGGTCCGCGCTCACGCCGCGGCTGGTGCCGAACGGAGACGAACGTTCTGCTGCGCGCCCTCGCGATCGTTGCGATCGTCGGCTCGCACATTCACCTGTTCGCGGTACTCGGCGGGGCCCACGTTCTTCTCGGGATAGCCGGCTACAACTTCGCCCGCTTTCACCTCGGGGCCGCAGATCGAAACGAACGGACTCGACGTGTACTCCGAAGCGTTGCCCGGATAGCCGTCCCCAGCATGGTGTGGATCGGATTGGTCATCGCCCTCACGGGGGATTATCGAATCACCAGTGCCTTTCTGCTCAATGGGATCTTCGGCCCCGACGGGTGGTCTGCGGAATGGCGGTACTGGTTTGTCGAGGCGATCGTGTACATCGTTCTCGCCGCTGCTGCGGCACTGGCCATTCCATTCCTCGACCGTCTCGAGCGTGGCCATTCGTTCTGGTTCCCGATGGGACTCGTGGGCCTCGGACTCGTCACCCGCTACGGACTGATCGACATCGACGACAGCCCCAACCGCATCCTGACCGCGTCGGTCGTCTTCTGGTTGTTCGCATTGGGTTGGGCTGCGGCGCAGGCGAACACGATACGGCAGCGACTGTGTGTGACAGCGGCCATCGTGGCCACGGTCCCCGGGTTCTTCTTCGGCGACACGCAACGAGAAGTCATCGTCACCATCGGCCTGTGCATGTTGGTGTGGCTGTCGTCGATTCCGTTCCCCGCGTTGCTGAGCCGGGTGGCAGGAGTGTTGGCGAGCGCCTCCCTCTTCATCTATCTGACCCACTTCCAGGTCTACCTGCCGCTGCGCGACGACCATCCTTGGTTGGCATTCGCCCTGTCGATCGTCGTCGGGATTCTGTACTGGCAGGCGGTCGAATTCGCATTCTCCCTCCGCCGTCGAATCGTCGATGTCTTCGCAGACCGCCTTAGAGCACGCGCCTTCGACTTGTCAGACTCCCGACCACGAGCGCACAATTTGCCACCATGGCATTGATCTCGAAGGGCTTCGTGGGTCGACGACGCGGCGACGACGGGCGCACTCCCCCCGGTCAGTATCTGACCAAGGATTTTCCCGTCCTCGCGATCGGGCCCGCGCCCGTGGTCGCGACCGACACGTGGTCCTTTTCGATCACCACCGAACGCGGCGATACGCGCAGCTGGACCTGGGACGAATTCGCGGCACTTCCGCACGAGAGCCCGACCGTCGACATCCACTGCGTCACCAAATGGTCGAAGCTCGACACCACGTGGAAGGGCGTGAGCCTGGACGTTCTGCTGGACGGTCTCGATACCGATGCCGGGTACGTCGTCGTGCACGGCTTCGACGGCTACACCACCAACCTCCCCCTCGAGGACCTCAGGGACGGGAAGGCCTGGCTCGTCACCGAGTTCGACGGCGCTCCCCTGACACGCGAACACGGTGGTCCCGCACGGCTTCTCGTCCCGCATTTGTACTTCTGGAAATCGGCGAAGTGGATCTCACGCATCGAGCTCACTCTCGAGAACGAGCAAGGCTTCTGGGAGCGCGGTGGGTACCACGACTACGGAGATCCGTGGCGCGAGCAGCGTTATCAGGGCGACTGACGTGACATCGGCGGCCGGGGCGAAACCCTGGCTCGTTGCCACGGTGCAGACCGTGCGGCGTGAGACACCCACCGCATCCACCCTCGTTCTCGACGTCGACGGTTGGCCCGGCCACCTCGCCGGGCAGCACGTGGACGTCAAGCTCACCGCCGAGGACGGCTACAGCGCACAGCGAAGCTACTCCTTGGCGTCGGCACCCGACGACACGTCGCGCATCGAGATCACGGTGCAGAACGTCGCAGACGGCGAGGTGTCGCCGTACCTGGTCGAGGCCGTAGAGGTCGGCGATCGCATCGAAATCCGCGGGCCGGTGGGTCGATGGTTCGTCTGGCGGCCGTCCCAGCCCTCCGAGACCCCGTCTCCACCGATTCTGTTGGTGGGCGGCGGTTCCGGCATCGTCCCGCTACGCGCAATGGTTCGGGCTCAGGCGTCCGCGACGGGCGGCCGAGTGCCCTTTCGGGTGCTGTACTCCGTGCGCGAACCCGCGGAGGTCTACTTCGCGGACGAGTGGGCTCGCCCTCCGGCCGGCGTGGACGTCACCATGATCCACACGCGGCGTGCACCTGCCGGCAACGCTCGGCCCCTCGGCCGCATCACGGTCGAGGACCTGGACGCCCACGGATGGCCGGCCGAGTTCGAGCCGCGATGCTACATCTGCGGTCCCACGAGCTTCGTCGACACGGTGGCCGACATGTTGGTGGACAGGGGTCACTCGGCAGCGAACATCCGAACGGAGCGTTTCGGACCGAGCTGAGACGCAATGAATCAGACGATGTCGCGGAGGAACTCGATCTTGAGGCGGCTGTATTCGTCGGTCCACTGTGAATCCACCGACATGAACGAATGGTCGAGTCTCGCCTCGTTCTTGCTGTACAGGTTCAGGCGATTGGCGACGCCCACTCTGTCCAGCTCGGCGCTCAGTTCGGCTGCCTGATCGGGGAAGGTACCGGTGTTGCCGTCG
This sequence comes from Rhodococcus sp. BS-15, assembly GCF_000813105.1. Lineage (NCBI taxonomy): Bacteria > Bacillati > Actinomycetota > Actinomycetes > Mycobacteriales > Nocardiaceae > Rhodococcus > Rhodococcus sp. BS-15. The sequence goes on from NZ_BAOX01000009.1 coordinate 23,974, forward strand.
GAGATGAAACTCGGTGGAAAGTCGGCGGTGACATTGTCGATGACGTTCGCCTGCGCCACCAGTGCTGCGTCGGTGGTATCGAGGTAGTTTCGGGCGGCGACGTCGAAGAAGAAACCGTTGGACGGGCTCGGTGATTGCGGCGCGCCCGCTCTGCCGACATCGAGGGCAGCACTCTCGAACACGATCGCCTTCAGCGCATTTCGGTCCATGGTGGGTTCGATACCCAGCGCTCGCGCGTAATCGGAGTTGGTCTGCACGGTGGCATAGTTGCCCACGATGTGGCCACCTGCACTGGTTCCGGCGAGCACGACGCGACTCATGTCGAGTCCGTAGCGGTCGGCGTTCGTTTCCAGGAACTGCATGGCCTGGCCCAGTTGGATTGTCTGCGTGGGGAATCGGTAGCTGGGCGCAAACGCGTAATTCACCGACACCACGTTGTAGCCGGCGTCGAGCATGGGGCCGGCCCACGACGCACCGCCGGAATCTGTGCTGGGAGCACCATCCGTTTTGTCCCCGACGATCCAGCCACCACCGTGAACCGTGATGTACGTGGGCCGGCCGACCGATGGATCGTCGTCGGCGATGTAGATGTCGAGGAACGAATTCGGAAGCGTCGAGCCGTATTCGATGTCGTTGGTGAGGCGGGCACCGTCGACCATCGTCGTCGCTGACTGCGCGTCGGGCTCGAAGGAATTGCTCTGCCCCAGTGCATGCAGCGATCGAACCAGCGGTGCCGGACTGGCCGCAGTGCTGACCACCACGGCGGAGACCACCAGTGCAACCACTGCGGCGAAGCGGCCGGGATGGCGGTGGCCGCCCTACGAGTGGAGGCTTCCGAACGGCCTGCCCACGCCGTCGCGAGCAGAAAGAAGCCGAGCGCAATCGTCGCGGTCAAGGTCGTGACCCACAGAGCGTGGATGCCTGTCACCAGCCATGCGGCCTGAGCGACGACGGTGACGGACCCGAGCGACGTTCCTACGGCTACGCGCTTTCCAGCAGAGGAGGCGCGCACGAGAGCGATTGCCACGACTGCCGCGGCGATGACCCACAATCCCACCGCGAGTTGCTGACCAATGAGGAGGAACTCGAGCCATGCGAGAACCACGCAGACGCCGCCGGTCATCGCGAGCGCGGTCGTCATCGCTCTCGTACGGCGCCCTGCTCCGACCTCGATGCCGTCCGGCACGGTCTTCCCCTCTTCGTTCTCGAGTGCGCTACCGAGCAGACGCGTGTCGTTGCCTGTGCAGTTCACGAACGGCATCGCTGAACTCGGCCACCGGACCGTCCACCACGATGCCCGGCACGATCTGTTCGATGGGCGACGGCGTGATCGCCAGTGGTGCAGCACCGAATTCTTCGAGCCACGTGAGCAATTGAGCCGTCGACGTGGCGTAGACGATGCGGCCGAGTCCGACTATTCCGTGGCTCGCAGAGCACATCACGCAGTGCTCACCGGAGGTGTAGACCGTCGATGACCGCCGTGCACCGGGGTCCAGGTTGGTCGCAGCCCACCGAGACAGCGCGATCTCGGGGTGCTGGGTGGGATCGTTCAGGTCGCCGACCCTGTTCCTGTCCTCGGCCAACAGCTCGCCGCTGTCCGAGACCAGCACCGAGCCGAACGGATCGTTGCCCGTGCGCGCCGCCTCCGCCGCCAAATCCACAGCGCGGGCCAGGAATGCACGGTCGCTCGAGGAGATACTCACATCGCACCGGTGCCGACGATCGAAGTTTTCACGCCCTCGACCGTACCGCCTCGAAACTCACCGCCTGCTGGACCAGTGGTGCGGCACAGATGCTCGGTATGGTCGGCGGGTGAGCTTCTCGATACGGCCTGCCTCGTCGTTCGCAGATCTGCGGACGATTCTCGGCCCGAAGAACCCGACGTCGTCGGTCTGTTGGTGTCTGAGCCACCGTGTCGATTCCGCCACGAACAAAGCGCTCGTCGGCCCTCAGCGCGCCGAATACGTGGAGAAACTGACCCGTCGAAGAGTTGCGCCGGGCGTGCTGGCCTACGACGGGGACGAGGTGGTCGGCTGGGCTGCGGTTGCACCACGCTCGGAGTTGCCGTTCGCGCGGTCGAACAAGATTCCGCACGTCGACGATCTGCCGGTCTGGACAGCCTGGTGCTTCCGCGTCAAAGCCGGACATCGCAGACGCGGGATTGCGCACGAGTTGTTGGACGGTGCCGTTCGGTTTGCGGCCGATCACGGTGCCCCGGCGATCGAGGGATACCCGGTGGACAACAAGGGCGCGAAGGTCGATCTGACGATGGCCTATGTCGGCACACGCGGACTGTTCGAGTCGGCTCGCTTCGAGTTCGCTGCCGAGACGACGTCGGTGTCGGGCGGCATCCCACGGGTGATCATGCGAAAAGACCTGCGCCACTGAAGAAGAACAGCATCGACCGGAGTGGACGTGTGCGACGCTTCAGCTCTGTCGGGGCTGTCGAGAAGAGGGGGCCTCGCCGGCTTCCAGTTCAGCGCGGATCTGCCCGAGCAACGGAACGGCGTCACGCAGGGTGCGTTGCTGAGCTTGCGTCAGGTCGCCGAGTACTTCCACGAGAAGCCCTTCCGCCGCGATGTCGTAGACGCGAAGTTGCTCTCGTGCAAGATCAGTGAGGCCGACGCGCATGCTTCGAGCATCCGAGTCGTCGGGTCGGCGAGCGACGAGACCGTCCGATTCCATGGTTCGGACGAGGTTGCTGATCGTGGGACGGGCCAAACCCAGCTGACGCCCGAGCACTGTAGGGCCCTCCCACTTGTCCGGAAAGAGCCGCCGCAGGATTTCGATCTGCGCGTCGGGCAGGGCTTTGAGCCCCGCGCGTGAGCGGGAGGTGTTGAGCAGCACGCGCCGGAAGGGGCCGATCTCCTCGCTGAGGCGGCGGGCGATATCGGCGAGGCCGGGTGTGCTGTCGGAATCGTCCACCGGGCCAGACTACTCAGGGTAAATTTAGGTTTGCAACAAACGCATTTATGAGTGATCATGGATTCATGAGCATTCACACCAGCATTGCGGACCCCGCCCCCGAGCAGGCCCTGGACTCGATCATCGGCCATCGATTCATCTACACCTATGCCAACGGGTGGCAGTACGAGATGTACGTCAAGAACGCCACCACCATCGACTACCGAATCCACTCCGGGATGGTCGGGGGCCGGTGGGTCAAGGGACAAGAAGTCGACCTCGTCGGACTCGGGCGCGGCGTCTACAAGATCTCGTGGAACGAGCCCACCGGCACGAGCGTCGTCGTCAACGTCGTCCCCGAGGACCGCGTTCTGCACGGCACCATCTTCTTCCCTCACTGGGTGGAACTCGACGGGTCCAAAACCGTCCTGTTCCAGAACGACCACCTCGACAAGATGCGCCGGTTCCGCGATCAGGGCCCTACCTATCCGATCTACGTCGTGCCGGAGTTCGCGCACATCACCCTGTTCGAGTTCGTCGGCATCGAAGACGAGACCGTGATCGACACCGCACCCGCAGACTTGCCGACAGGCTTCGCCGACCGGAGCAACTGAGATGAACATCCAGAGCCCCGACATGTCCCCGGTCACGCTCTCCCACGGTGGTCAGCTGATCCGTGGTAACGAGTACCGGCCCGTCGACGCCGACGGAGCAGCACCGCCCGTTCTCATCGTGCACGGCTTCAGCGAATCCAGCGTAGGACCACAGCGTCTCTTCGTGCAGATCGCCCGACGCCTGGTCGAGGCTGGAGCGGTCGTCCGCGCGTACGACCGGCTCGGGCAGGGCGTCAGCGACGGCGAGTTCGAGGCCATCACCCTGCGCGACGAGGTCGAACAGGTGTCGACCATGATCCGGGCGTTCGCTGCAGACCACTCCGCTCCGGTTCACGTCGTCGCTCACAGCCTCGGCGCGGTGGAAGCGGCCATGGCGGCCGCGCTCCTCCCCGACCATGTCGCAAGCCTCACCCTGTGGTCACCTGCAGGCGTTGTCGTCGACGACATCTCCGTGAAGAACGAGATCCAGGGCCGGCCTCTCGATTCCGTCGCGCACAACGGCGGCTTCGACTTCGGTGGCATGTGGCTTGGACCGGCATTTTTCGACGACATCCGCAATGGCCTCGATGTGTACGCGGCGGCGGCCGGTTACGGCGGCCCCGTCGACGTCGTCCACGGCACCGCAGACCAGATCGTGCCGCTCGAATACGGACGCCGTTACGCAGAGTTGCTGCCGCACGCGACATTCACCGCAATCTCCGGTGCCGACCACTCCTGGTCATCGCGTGCCTGGCGGGATGAACTCCTCACGCGTCTGCTGTCGTTGATGGGGCTACCGAAGACCGATCGAACACAGGGGTCGTCTGGTTCCCTTGCACCGAACGGCGACTTCTAGCGGAATCCTCTGCACCGCTGCCTAATCCGTCGATATCGACGGCCGATTCGACTTCGAGGGATCGGCGGAGAGTTCCGATTCCGAGACGCGCATTCACGTCGAAAGTCGCTGCGCCGCAAATTGAATACGTGGGCGGTGCCTACTTGCCGGTCCAGATCGGATCGCGCTTCTGCATGAAGGCCATGATTCCCTCGATCGTGTCCGCCGACCGGCTCAGTGACTCCAGGGCTTGTTCACTGAGCTCCCAGCTGCGGGCTTCCGTCTCGATCACGCCGTCACTGATTCCGCGAGCGACGCGCTTGCTCGCCTGAACCGCGAGCGGTGCGTTCGCGGAGATGACGTCTGCGAGGGCAAGAGCAGTGCTCAGCACATCGGCCTGCGGAACGATCCGGTTGACCAATCCCCACCGGAGCGCGTCCTGGGCGCTCATGGCGGCCCCCGTCAGCAGTAGCTCCAGCGCGACGGCACGCGGCAGGGCCGTGGTCAATCTGAATACTCCGCCCGCACCGGCGATGAGACCGCGTTTGACCTCGGGCAGTCCGAAGCTCGAAGTATCCGCAGCGACAACGAGATCGCCGGCCAATGCAAGTTCGGTCCCACCACCGAGTGCACTACCGTTCACCGCGCAGATCACCGGCTTCGTGATATGGTGCTTGACGATTCCGGCGAAGCCCCAGTGCGCGGTGTCCGGTGGAGTCACTCCGGCGGGTCCGGCCGTTCCCAGGGCTTTCAGATCGGCTCCGGCACAGAAGACTTTGTCGCCTGCACCCGTCAACACCACGACGCGGATGTCGTCGGTCTTCTGCGCACGCTCCCACGCCGCGCCCAAACCGCGATGCACATCGGCGTTGATGCTGTTGGCCGCCTCCGGGCGATCGATGGTGACGACGAGGGTGTGTCCCCGCACTTCGGTGAGTACCACTTCGGACACGTCGATCCTCATTTCTTCGGGCCGTGAGACCTGACAACACTAATTCAGACAATCTCTGTCTGCAATGGTTCGGTCGTTTATCGGCTAGCTCAACGCTCGCAGGACAGTGTCGACGATCAGTTTCGAGTGGCTCACGGCGGCGCGACTTCTCGCGCCTGCGTGCGCTTGCGAGAACAGCGCACGTGCCAATACCGCACCCGTCACGAGTTCGAGCAGCAACGTCGTCGACGTGCCCTCCGGTAGCTCTCCTCGCGCAATCGCGCGGCGGACGATGCGTCGGGTAGTGACCAAGCGGCTCTGATTGAGAGTCTCGGTGAGATGCGACAACAGGTCCGGATTCACCCTCGCGTCGAGAGTCACCCGCAATGAGACCAAGCCGGAGAGCTCTCCGTAGCCGACGGCCAATTGCTCCGCAAGTTCGACGAGGTCCCCGCGGACCGATCCCGTGTCGATCGGCGTGGACAGCGGCGACCGTGCTTCGAGCGCTTGAACCAAGAGCTCTTCCTTGTCGGCCCAGCGGCGATAGAGTGCGGCCCTGCCGACCTTGGCCCGCCGCGCGACTGCGTCGAAGGTGAAGCCTCGCCAACTGGTTTCCCAATACACCTCGAGCACAGCGGCATACACGCGGTCCTCCATGTCCGCGTCACGGGGACGTCCCGGTCCGCGCGGAGACTCCTGAGACATGACTGCATCCTCTCACCCGTCTGCCGACCGACGACGACGATTACATGCAGCGGTCGACGGCAAGGTTCCCCTCGTTGTCCACCAGGTCGATCCGGTGTCCGACGGCCGACTCGTTCCGCCCAGACACGAGGTCGTGAAGCGTCGCTGCGAATACGCGTCCGGCTCGGCCCGCCACCCGCGCCCCGTCGTCCGTTGCTGCAACGACGAACGCTTGCTCCGGCAGGCCGCAGCGGTCGTACGTGACCGTGGCGGTCTCGATCGTCGCCTTTCCCGAGTAGCCATGCGCGGCATGTACCGGCGTGCCCGAGGAATCCACCGGCTCCGGGTCGCCGATGTATCCGTCGCGATGAGCTGTCGTGGACAGCAGCACCACATGCTGATACGTCAGGTAGCCGCCGTTCGCATGAACCAACGCGACTCCTGAGTTCTTTCGCAGCAGCCGCGTCGACTCCGCTACAGCGTGGAGCGAATAGCTGCTCAACGGTCCGCCGAAGAACGAATGTCCGCCCAGGACAGTGGGAGTCGCGCCCTCTGCCAGGCCCAGCTCGTCGGCCAATAGCTCCGGCACGATCGGGAAGCAGCTGTACGCGTCGACGAATGCAAGGTTCGCGCTGGTGACATCGGCCCTCGACAAAGCGCGTTGCACGGCCGCGCGGAGAGCCGGAGCGTCGTCGAACACCGAGCGCGCCAACACATCCGGATTGTCGACGGCACCCGCACCACCCCACAGGTACACCATCCGATCCTCTGCCACACCGGCTTCGCGAGCAGTCGCCAACGAACAGATCAGGACCGCAGCTGCTTGATCGACGAACGGCATGGCGTTCATCGACAATGGATAGCAATCGGACACAGGCCGGTTCGACGACGTGACAGTGCCGATGTCCTCCGGCGTGCGAAAGACCGGACTCCAGGCAACAGGATGTTCAGCTGCGATTGCCGAGAAGCGGGAGTACATGTCGGCCGATTCGCGCAGTGCCTGTTCGGGGGTCAGTCCACGGCTGTGGGCACGGGCGTTCCCGAAGAGCGGGTAGATCTGTACCGGTGCCAGGATCCCTGCTCGCTGCATTTCGGCGCTGCCGAGGTCCTCGGGCGAGAACGACGGAGGGCCTCCCGGTGCGGTGGTCCAACCCGACTCACGGGGGTCCACACCCGCCTTCATCAGGGCGCGGACCGAGGCCTGCGCCTCACCGCCCACCACGAGTGCTGCAGTAGTGAGCCCTTCGGCAATATCTCGGCCTACCTGGTCGAGGAGACGCGCAGGGTGGTGCCCGCCGATGGTGCTGGTCGACCGGGAAGTGAGGGTGACGCCCAGCCGCTCGGCTAGCAGGGATGGAAGGTCGTCGTAATTCCAGCTCGTGGTGCGAACAGCGTGCACAGCGTCGAGCTTGTGCTTCAGGCCGTGTGCCCCAGCGTCATCGATCGCTGCGTCCACAGCACGCAGAACGAGCTCGAGAGGTTCGATGGCGCTCTGTGCAGGCCCGGCACCTGTGAACTTCAGGTCACCCACACCCACGATGACCGGGACTCGTTGCGCACTGATGGACATGCTCACAGCATATACAGACAGGGATTGTCCGCAATATCGTGAGGCACGATCAGGCTACGAGAATCCCCGAAAGATTCCATCGTGGTCAGCGCTGTCTGCGAATGACTCGAAGTCCATGTTCGCGATGGACAGATTGTTCTCCACCGACCACATCTCCGATGGGATGACACGGAAAGCCCTGCCGCGGGGTCGCTCTGAATAGTCGGGGCCGGTGTAGACGGCGACAATCGGCATTTCAGGATTGGTCACGGTTTCGGCGTCGACGAGAAATGCATAGTAGGGCGGTGGCTCGCCGATGGCTTCGAGCAATCCCTCGACGGTCATGCCGTCGTTCTCCGAGTTGTCGATGCAGGTGAGATACGCGGCGAATTCGACGTCGCCACCCTGCGGTATCGGGGCCATAGCGGCGACAGCGACTGCGCGCCAAGCATCGTCGTCGCTGAAATCTGTCCGAATCAGTAGTGACTGGTGTTCGAGATGATCAGCAAGGACCCGCCCGGTTCCGAGGGTGGCAAGCACCTCTGCTTCACGACGGTCGCGCTCCTCCGCGGCGAGCTCGGAGACGATGACCGCTGCCTCACGCTCGGGCGGGTCGACGGGAATGATCGACTCGATGATTCGAATGCAGTCGCCCTCGTCCATGTCCTGATAACTACGTATCTCGTAGGTCCAATCACCGGTGGACTGCCGGTAGCGCTCAGGCGTCGAGTCGTTCGGCCACTCGAGGGTCGGCTCGCCGATAGCAGTGACCCAGCGGCGCAGGGTGAACTGAGGCGCATTTCCGCCGATCGACAGACTCAGCTCTCCGGTACGCGGATTGCCCGCCTGCACTTGAACATACGTCTGCAACGGCAGCCATGCCGGGACCGCCTTGGGCATACCATCCAGCGCTCGTTGCCGTTCTTCGTGCTCGCGGCGGAGCTTCTCCATCTCGTCTTCGGCTGGGCGTGAGGGACCTGTCCACTCGAACAGATTCGGATCGAATGGCTCGTCGAGGGTGGGGTGCTCGAGTTCGATCCAGTCTTCGCCTCTCTGCCACCGAAGTGCGACACCGAGTTCGGCATCGAACACGTAGACAACCTGGTCGTTCGCATGTTGGTCGTGCGCGGTGACTTCCCATCCAGCGCGACCGCGGACCGTCACTTCTCTGGGCGCACCAGGATCGACGAACCGCTGTTGGTCGAACCCGTGCGAGGACTTGGGCGGGAATGTGTCGTATGCGCGCAGCAGTTGGGACGGGAGGCCGACCCCCATGACTGCATACATGGTGTGGGGAGACTTGACGGAGTGAATCATCGTCCCGTCGGCATCACGGGACCATCTGTCGGTGGCATTTTCGATGAATGTGGGCTCGCCGGCGGCATTTTCGTGTCGCCACGTCTCGTCCGGTATGTGCATCACCGTTTGCCTGGATCCGTCGGAATGGTGGACGGTCCCTCCTACGGTGCGTCCCATAGTGCCGTAGTTTGCGCCTCGGATCTGTTCCCACGTCGGAGCCATGATGGAAAAGTACCCGACCGCACGGTCTCTTGCCCATCGAATTCAACAAGGCGGTTGGCTGAAAATCCTCCCCTTCGTCGCCGCCACAGTGGCGTTGGCATCCACGAGATCGCACGGGGACAACAGTTACCGAATTGTCAGGGGAGGCTACCGGGTTCCGCGTCGACGTCGCTGATCACGACGTCGGCTCTGTCGGTGTAGAAGGCCACGTGACGTCCGATCATCGCCACCGCAGGGAAGGGCGCGTTGTAGGTCCAGACGACGTCGGCGACAGTTTCGGACTCGGCGGCGACGCTGAAATACTCGGCATCGCCCTTGAACGGACAGTAGCTGGTCGTGGCGCTCTTCCGAAGCAAACGTGTATCGACGTCACTCATCGGGATGTACTGGACTGCAGGGTAGCTCGATTCGATCAGGGTCAGGGCGTTGCTACTGTCCGCCACCTGCTGCCCGTTGATGTGGACGGTCACGCGCCCTTCGGTGGGCTCGACGGTGATCGGGTGCTCGGCGTTGGGTTCGAGGACGACGCGTTCGGACACGGTGCATGCCTTTCACTTTTCGGGTCGTGCTGACGGATGATTCAACCGCAACCCTGGACATTTTCATCCCTGCGGCAGGCTCCTTCTTTCTGCACTTGGCAACGCGCCGACCGATGGTTCCCTGCACCGTCCGATCTCAGCACCCACACTGCTGTACGGAAGCAGTGGAGCCCGGTCAACCTCGGCATTGCAACCCAGAAGCGAGCCCTCCACTCTTCCAGTCACGTCAACGACCAGCGCCTCCACCGCGATCGGTCTCGGACTCTCGATCCGAACTCGCCGCGATGTGTGGACGATCCAGAGCGATACGGTTGCGGCCGTTGCGTTTTGCAGTGAAGAGAGCAGCGTCGGCGGCGGCCAGTGTCCCGTCGAATATCTCCCGGGAAGTGCTGCGGTCCATGTGCGGCAACGAACCGCCGATGCTGACCGTGATCGCGATGTCGTCGTCGACGTTGTGTACGGCACGACGCAACCTGTCTGCGAACTCGCCGAGGGTCGGCGTCGGATCCGGAACGAGGACGACGAATTCGTCGCCGCCCAGTCTTGCGACGACTGCGTGCCGGCCGGCAGACATGGTCAGACGCATCGCGGTCAGTCTCAATGCCACATCACCGGCTGAATGGCCATGGTGGTCGTTGACCGCTTTGAAATGGTCGATGTCGATCAGCAGAATCGCGGGGTGGACAGCGCCGTCGCCGACGTCGAGTGCTCTGGCTTCGAGGCCCCTCCGGTTCAGCACTCCGGTCAACGGATCCGTCATCGCATCGGACAGGTGTACCCGAGAGGACTTCAACACCGCCCGTGAGTACGCCGACAGCAGTGTGACAGCGCCGTTGATCACGATGACGGCCACCAACATTCGCAGGACGATCGATACGGTGTCGGTCGAGGCACTTGCCAACGCCCGGGCTCCGAGCCCGAGCACGAAGACGGTACTCCACACGACGTGAAACCAGATCACTTTCGGTCGGGCGAAGTGGGCAGCGTACGCACCGACCAGCGCCAGCAGCATCGCGCCGTGAAGCGCCGCCAACGGGTCGGAATACGTTGCGGTCACGACGGTGACACCGAGTTCGCAGTACACGACGAACCAGTTGTTGACCGGTGCCCGGCGTGACCACAAGTCCATCCGGTAGTCGGCTTTGCTCATGATCCATGCAACGGGAATCGTGCTGATGCACACGGCGTAGGTGAGCACGGTGCCGAGACCGTCGGTGGGGCCGTCCTGCGTGAAGGTGGTGCCGATGCCGACGAGCCCGAACAGCAATGTTTGAACGACGACGCCTATTCGCAGCAGCGGGTCGGGAGATTCCTGGTACGTCCGAGCGTCCGCCGGAATGTCGGTTGCCGTCGTCCTTCCCGGCGATTCCCGGTGTCTACCCACAGGAACCGTCTCGCGTCATCTCCGTTCGCCACCGCAGACTGGCTCGGATCGCGTCGCCGACGCTTGCCGTGAGTTCGGCGACCGTTCGCTCGGAATCGATCTGTGCAGGTTCGACTTCCGTTGTCGGTCGGCGAACCGGCTCGCTCGAGCGCCCGGTATTCGGTGATCGGCCATCGATCCCCAACCGAAAGGCACTGGGCGGGGCCATACGGATTGTGGGAAGGCGTTCGGCGTTTCGTGTCACTGCAGAACAATCGATGGTGAGCAGCATTCGATCGTGGCGCACGAACGTCTGCTTGTCTGCAATGACAACGTACAAGCCGTCGTTCGCCTCAGCACGCGTGGCAAGTCGCGTGAGGACCCGACGAATGCGTTGCTGACACTGCGTTCGGTCCGAGGAAACGACCAGCGCGGCACCTGACACCGAAGATCGCGTGTGGCGGGCCTGCTCCGTCAGGCTGGTCCACGCGGAATCGTCGTCATCACCGAAATATGTTCGCAACAGCCAAAGTTCAGAGTTGTTCGTGCCGTCGGGCATGGTGATCCAATCCGAGAACGACGGGTGCAGCGAACCGCACGATCAGATGGAGGAAACCGTCCGCAATTTCAAAGGCACGTTGTCGGCGAGGAATGCGAGTTGATCACCGATCACCGAGGAGAACAGGGGTTCGACGTACGGATCGAAATGACCGCCTGAATAGGTGCGTACCGTGGCTTTGCGAACTTTCGCCGCGGCGCGTTCCGCGACGGACGCCGGGGTGACGGAATCCTCGGACGCGATCTGCACCAGCGTTGGGCAGTCGATCTCGGACATCGTGCGGCCCGGGGAGTACCGCCAGATTTTCAGCAGTATCCGCGCCGCCACGGTCTCGGGGTAGTCGCCGTCGGTCAGACCCGACTCGAGGACCAAGCGGTCACGCCCTTTCATCGCGTCCGGTGAGACCATCACAGCGCGGGTGCCAGGTAGCCCGACACTGTCGACGTAGTGCGGCGATCGCCCGAGGGCGGCGCGGATGCTGTCGGTGATGGCGGCCGGTGCCAGCCGCAACGCCTGCCTGAACCCGGTCGCGCGAACAGCGGCGATGCCGTCGATGTGGGGCACCTGCGCGATGACCGCTGCAAAGCGAACGCCGGTGCCCGCCAACGTGAGTACGTGGCCGCCGGCGAAGGACGTGCCCCATCCGACGATTCGGTTCTCGTCGACGCCGTCGAGCGAGCGAGCGAAGTCGACTGCGTTTCGCCAATCCGCAAGCTGCGAACCCACGTCCAACAGTTGGCGCGGTTCGCCCTCACTGTCGCCGAAGTACCGATAGTCGAAGACGCAGACCACGTAGCCGGCCTCGACGAAACGCTCGGCGTACGCGTACAGGCGCATCGCCCTGGGTGAGCCGAATCCGTGTGCCATCACGATTGCCGGCCGTGCCTGGCGGCGGTTACAGCGGGACGAAAGACCGTTGCCGCGCAACGAACTCCGTCCGACACGAACGAGGTTTCGGTACGGGTGAAGCCGGTGTGTTCTTCGGCGGACATGCGTTTGTCTCTCTGTTCTGCAGCAGGGTGGTGATCGGATCTCACAGCTTGAAAGGGTTGAGCGTTTTGCCGAGGTAGTACCCGATGCGAGTCGGAATCGGCTTCGCGGCAGCAGCAGTCACCTTGTTGACCATCCCGGGGACGCACACCGGCGTGCCGTTGTTCACGGCCCGCCAACCTTCGCGGACGACGTCCTCGGGGGTCTGCCACAGAACAGAGGGCAGCTTGGAGGTCGCTGCATCCCGGGTTCCCATGACGTCGTGGAACTCACTGTGGGTGAAACCAGGGCAGAGCGCAGTGACGTGGATGCCGTGCGGCCGCAATTCCATGTCGAGTGCTTGCGACATGTCGAGCACATAAGACTTGATTCCGGTGTACAGCAGACTTGCACCAGGTGGAAGCAACGCAGCCAGCACGACAGATTCACGACCCGGCCGTATCCGCGTTCTTTCATGCCGGGCACCGTGAGATGAGTGAGTTCGGTGACGGCAGTGATCATCACCTGTATCTCCGCAGCGAGCGCGTCGAACGGCGCATCTGCGAACGTGGAGTTCCCCGACATGCCCGCGTTGTTGACGAGGATATCGACGTCGACGCCGAGGGATTTCGTTTTCTCGAGGATGGCCCGGGGCGCGGAACGATCGGCGAGATCCGCGGGTACGACGTCGCATCGCACATCGTGCTGGGACGACAGCTCGTCGGCCAGCGCGATGAGTCGGTCCTCGCGTCGCGCGACGAGAACGAGGTTGTGCCCCTCGGCCGCGAGGTGTCGGGCAAAAGCCGCGCCTATGCCCGCTGACGCGCCGGTGATCAGCGCGGTTCTTCCGGTCTTCGACATCGAACTGGCCTCCACTCTTGAACGGTATCCAAGGGACGGTAGCAGGCTCTTGAAGACCATTCAAGATATAGTCGGTCGTATGCCCAGGAATCGCGGACTCCACGACCGGGAGAGCAAGCGAGAGGACATCGTGATCGCCGCCCGCGAGATGTTCGTGTCCGACGGCTTCGATCGCACCTCGATCAGCCGTCTTGCGAAAGCAGCAGGCGTCACCGCGAATACGCTGTACTGGTACTTCGGCGACAAGGACGACATCCTGGTCGCTGTTCTGACGGCCATCGCCGCCGAGGATGCCAAGGACTTCTTCGAAATCGTCGATCTACCACTGGCCGACCGGCTGTTCTGGCTGGTGGAGCGACTGCGAAGAGTTGGTCCGTTGGTCTCCACCGTGCACGATCGGGTGACCGAGTCCGAGGCCATCGATCAATGGCACAACGGGTTTCATGCCTTCGCGGAATCGCTGTTCGCCGCCGATATCGAAGCTGCAGGCCTGTCCGGGGAGGCGGCCGACGCCATGCTCCGCATCGGTACGTTCGTCGTCGAGGGATTGCTGACTCACGCGGCATCAGCTGAAGTCTCCCGAGCTGTCATCGACCAACTCGTCGACACCATCACACCCGCACCAGGAAGCAATCCACTATGAGTACCGAACCCGATACCGCGTCGACCGGTCGTCCGCGAGCCTCGGCCGACCATGCCGACTCGGAATCGATCATCGCGATTCCCAGCGTGGACCCGTTCTATCGGGCCCCTGCCGGTTTCGAGCGCGCGAAGCCGGGGACCGTGTTGCGGTCCCGCGAGGTGACCCTCGCGTTGTTCGGTGTCATTCGACAGAAGGTGTCGGCGTGGCAACTTCTGTACCGGACCACCAGCCTCGACGGGGCAGCGCGTGTCGCGGTCACGACGGTGGTTCTTCCGGTCGGGGGCCGAGCGCGACCGCAACGCGCTCTGCTGTCCTACCAGTGCGCGATCGACGCCGTGTCGGATCGATGCTTCCCGTCCTATGTCCTGCGGGCGGGCGCTCGAGCCGTAGGCTCCGTACCGCAGTTCGAGTTCATGATCATCCTGTACGCACTGCGCCGCGGATGGGTTCTGTCCCTTCCCGATCACGAGGGCATGAACGGGCAGTGGGGAGCACCCATCGAGCCCGGCTACTGCACACTCGACGGAGTCCGCGCGGCACTGTCTTTCGAGCCGCTCGACCTCGCCGACACCACCCCTGTCGCACTGTGGGGGTACTCGGGCGGCGGATTGGCGACGTCATGGGCCGCCGAGGTTGCGGCCGACTACGCCCCCCGAACTCGATATCGTCGGCGCTGCACTCGGATCACCCGTCGGCGATCCCGGGTCTGCATTCTCCCGCCTCAACGGCACGATCTTCGCGGCGCTGCCCGCAATGGTGGTGGAGGCTTACGCCGCACCTACCCCGAACTCGACCGCCTCGTTCGCGAACACGTCGCCGCTTCGGGGCTCGAGGCCCTCTCATCCCTGCACCGCAAGACGACAGTGCACGCCGTCGCGTCCATGGTGATGCACGATCTGGAGCGGCACCTCGATATCCCGATGGCAGATCTCTTGGCGACACCCGAGATGGTGCAGGTTTTTCAGGATATTCAGCCCGGGAAGTCGGCACCCAAGTTTCCGCTTCTCGTAGTGCAGGCGGTGCATGATCCGATGATCGACGTGGACGACGTCGACGGGCAAGTGCGCCGGTATCGTGCTGCAGGAGCGAATGTCACGTACATCCGTGATCGCCTCAGCGAACACCTGTCGCTGCACCCGATCGCGGCCCCCGTCACTCTGGACTGGCTCTCGGATCGCTTCGCGGGCAAGCCGACCGACGAATCGTCGACGAACACCGTGTGGTCACTGGCGGGATCGTTGCCGGGGTTGCGCGGATTGCTCGGACTCGCTGTGTCCACTGGACGCGCGTTCGCCGGCCGAATCGGTTGACACACAACCACATCGAGATCCGAAAAACGCCCAACACGAGTCGGTCCGAGACACTAATCAGCGACCCGACGGTAGCGCGGACAGAAACAAGCGCAGATCCGCGGCAAGACGCGCCGGCTCCTCCATCGCCGCAAAGTGACCACCGTGATCCGGCACCTCGGTCCAGTGCACGATGTCGAACTCGCGTTCCGCAAGATGCCTGATTCCGATGTCGTGCGCGAACATGATGGCACCGACCGGTTGCGACGGCTTTGCCTGCGGACCGGCCCAAGCCCCTCCCTCGGCCGCGTACACCGTGTAGGCGGCACTCCCGGCGCTCCGCGTCAGCCAGTACAGGGTGACGTGGGCGAGTATCCGATTGCGGCCGAGGGTGCCATCCGGTTCCTCGTCGAACGGGTAGGTCCAGGCGCGAAATTTGTCCAGCATCCATGACAGTTGACCGATCGGACTGTCGGTCAGGGCAGTGCCGATCAATTGCGGACGCGTCGACTGGATGGAGATGTACCCGAACTCCGATTCCATGAACTCGCCCACCCGACGGTAGCGGTCCAATTCGGTTTCGGTGCAACGCTTCTGCTCCGCCTCGTCGGGTTCCTGAAAGGGTGCACCGATGGACCCGTTGACATGAATGGCCGTGCAGTGCTCCGGATCGAGACGGCCCATCGCCGGCGCTAGTCCGGCACCGTAATCACCGCCCTGCACCACGTAGGAGCCGTATCCGAGAATGCTCATCAGCTCGACGAACGCCTGCGCGACCCGATCGGTACTCCACCCGTCGTCGACCAGCGGTGTGGAGAAGGCGAATCCGGGGACCGATGGCACGATCACGTCGAAGGCCTGGTCGTCGGCGTCGTCCGGCTCGGTGAGCAGTGGAACGATGTCGAGGAACTCGAGGTACGACCCCGGCCACCCGTGACACAGCAGCACGGGAGTCGAGTCGGCGCGCGACGACCGCACGTGCAGATAGTGGATGCGCTGCCCGTCGATCTCCACCAGGTATTGAGGGAACGACGCGAGCTGCTTCTCCACCTCCCGCCAACTGAAATCGTCGATCCAAGTGGTCGCCATAGACCGCAGGACGGAGATCGGGACTCCGGAAGTCCAGTCGTCGGCACCGATGGGTTCGGGCAGACGTGCGTCGCGAACACGACGGGTCAGGTCGTCGAGCTCGGACTGCGGGACATCGACTACGAATGGGACGGGAGGCGCGGTGATTGTCATGAACTGATCGTGCAACGCATCGCGGACAGCAACGGTCCGGAATCACTGGCACCCGGCACCCGAGTAGTCAGCTTTGCGAACTGTTGTCGAGCGCCATCGCGCCTGCGTGGTGTTCGCATCCCGTTCACCTGCCGGCAGGCACAGTTGTTTTCAACGACCTTCCACGACGCAACGAGAGGAGCTCCCGCGATGGGCGTAACCTGTTGGCATGGGCGGAAAGTCGACCTACGTTGAGGTGCAACCGTCGCCGCCCCTACGACGCTTCGTCACGTCCTATGTCGGTTACCGCATCAGCGGGTACGACGCCGGGATCCACGTGGGCGTGCCTTCGCCGACCATCACTGTGATCATTCCCTTCGACGACCCGATCGAGTTGGCGTGGATGGGTGAGCTACCGTCGCGTTTCGGGTCACTGGCCAGCGGACTCGGAACCGAGCCGATCTCGATTTTTCACGACGGATGCCAACATGGCGTCCAGCTCGCCCTGACACCCGTGGGTGCGCGCGTTCTGCTGGGAGTGCCCGCCTCCGAGATCGGAAACATCGTCGTCTCGCTGACCGATCTACTCGGTACCGCCGCGCCAGAGCTCGAGCAGCGCATGGCATCCGAGGAGGCATGGACCGCGAGATTCGCCGTTCTGAACGAGGTGTTGACGCGGCTGGTCCACACGAAAACGATTGAACGCAACTTGGAACCGGACCGACACCTGACGTCGGCGTGGCAACTCCTCACCGAATCGGACTGCCCTCGCATCCAAGCCGTGGCCGACGAGATCGGCTGGAGCCGTCGCCACCTGATCACCAAGTTCAGGGCGGAGTTCGGAATCGCACCGAAAGATGCAGCCCGAGTGGCGCGGTTCGATCGATCGTATCGATTGCTCAGAAGTGCCCTACCGCAGTCGATGGCCGACATCTCCGTGCAGTGCGGGTACTACGATCAGGCGCACATGGCCCGCGAGTGGCGTGAGTTCGCGGGGTCCGCTCCAACGGTATGGCGAGCGAACGAGGAGTTCGCATTCGTACAAGACACGTCGACGGTGCCGACCGAACAATGAACCCCATGACGACGAATCCTTTGATCTGGCCCACCCTCCGCTACAACGATGCACGCGCTGCCATTGTATGGCTCGTCGACATGCTCGGTTTCGAGGAGACCGCAGTCTATGGCGAGGGCGACCGAGTGGATCACGCGCAGCTCAATCGGCCGGGCGGAGGTGGAGTGATGCTCGGCACTGTCCGAGACGACGGCCCCATATCGGTGCCCGCAGGTGTCGGGTCCATCTACCTCGTGATCAACACCGACGACGAACTTTCCCGGATCTACGACCGAGTTCGCGCGGCGGACACCGTCGTGCCGCGTGAGTTGCGGACCGAAGACTATGGCGGGAGCGGTTTCGTCTGCCGCGACCCCGAGGGCGTGTACTGGAGCCTAGGGACATACCGAGGCGAATAGTCGAGACTCCGTGAACGTCGACGTTCATTGGCGGGTGCAGCTCTGTCGACGCTTGTTGTTCATCCGAGTTCGTCCCACTGGAGCTACATGCGCCGAGGGTCAGGAGCGTCTGCGACGCCATCGCTACCTCGGTCACCGCACGCCTTCGTCGTGATGTGGATATTTGCGTCGAACTCCAATCGATTGCCAACTGGTTCGACTATTGCGCCCGGCCGAGGCCGATCCGACGCAACACGTCGAGCTGGGCCGGGTTGTACAACTCGGACATCACCGCTTTCACGTCTTCCCTGGTGCGGGTGTCCTGAGCGTTCGGGTGCTCGAACGCACCAGGATGTTCGACGGCCAGTGCCTCGACCTCCGGGATCATGCGGCGGGCGAGGTCGGCTCTGGTCGATTCGTCTGCGTCGCTGGGTAACTCGTCGAAGTCCACGGTGGCTCGGGTTGCGGGCGATCGAAGAAGGTCGGCGTAGGAATCGAGTTCCGGCGGGCTCAGCACCCTGCTCATGTAGGTCGCGAAAGAACGATCCGCATCGGATAACTCACCATCGTGGCCCGCCAAGTCGAGCTCCGGCGGTAGATCGGGTCGCGCAGAGTGCCGCAGAATCAATCCCAACTCCATCCGTGCACGCTGCAGTCGCTCGATGGTGGCCGCCAGTTCGGCGTCCAGAGCGCGCAGTGAATGCTCGGGGTGGTCGACCTCGTCGCCCATGGCCGCGACCTGCGAGAGCGAAAAACCCAGGGCGGTCAGACGCTTGATCTGTAGTACCCGAAGAAGGTGCACGACGCCGTATTGCTTGTACCCGTTCGAGGCTCTCTCAGGTTGTTCGAGAATGCCGATATCGTGGTAGTGCCGCACCGACTTCACCGTCGCGCCTGCCAGTTCGGCGAGCTCCCGAGTGCTCCATCCCATGCTGTCTCCCGTACGGTCCGCCGCGTCGTCGTTCCATGAAAAGTGTGAACCGTGCCCCTGGGGCAAAGTCAAGACCGCGACCGATCCGGTTCCGCTGCAGGCTGTTCGAGGACTACCGACAGGTGAGGTCGTCGCTCGGCATCACACCGTCGACCAGATATCCGGCCACGACATCCTGGGCGCATGCGTTCTTGCCGAGGACGAAGACACCGTGACCGCTTCCGTCGACGGTTAGCAGGGTGGAGCGATCACCGAACTTGTCGTCGAGCAGCTGCCCTCCGGCCAGTGGGGTAACCGGGTCCCGCTGGTGCTGCGCGATGAGGATGTCGGCCGAGCCTTCGTCGTCGATGCTCACCGCGGGTTCGGACGGTGTAGTTTTCCAGAATGCACACGGCATGATGTTCGCGGCGGCTGCACCGAAGACGGGTACGTCGTGCGGTCGTCTTCGACCGCCTGCCGGTATGGTGCAACGTCATTCGGCCATTCGATGTCGTTGCAGGTGACGGCCAAGAACACTGACCAGTTGTTGTCCATTGCAGGTGCCTGATCGGCGACCACAGAGTCCTCCGAGGGCACTCCGCCGGCTCGATCCGTGAAGTACTTCCAGCTCTCCGCCGCAGCCTCGTACGACAACGGGTTGTACAGCGTTGCGAAGGTCGACAATCGGAACAGGCGGCCGTTGATTCCGTCCACCGGAGCCTTGTCGAGTTCGTCGGCAATCCTGAAGTAGGTTTCGCGGACGTCTTCAGCCGTTTCGCCCAAGCCGTACCGATCATGCTCGTTTGCGGCCCATTCGGCGAAGTCGGGGAACGTCTCCTCCATTCCTTGCGCGTACCTGCGCAGACCGTCCCGATCGAGGTGGGTGTCACCTATGTTGCTGTCCAACACGATTCGATCGGTCGTGTCGGGAAACATCGAGGCGTAGGCGGCACCGAGTGCGGTCCCGTACGAGTACCCGAGGAAGCTTGCCTGTTCTTCGCCGAGCGCCAACCGAATACGGTCCAGATCGCGTGCCATGTTCGCGGTATTCACGTGGCGCAGAGTCCCGTCCTCATCGTTGGCGGCACAGCGTTCGGCCACCTCTTTCGACGTCGCCATCTGCTCAGCGAACGCCGCCTCGTCGACTGCATAGGGAGGGACGGCGCCGTAGTACTCGAGATCCTCGGTGAAACCACAACTGATCGGCGAGGAGTGTCCGACGCCGCGGGTGTCCATTCCGATCAGGTCGTAGGTGTCGAGGACGCTCTTGGGCATTCCCAGCGACTCGAGGAACTTCGGTTGGTCCAGACCGGTTCCTCCCGGACCACCCGGGTTTAATAGAAGCACTCCCCGTCGTGCATCAGGTTCCCGGATGGCAATCGCGAGATCGTGATGTCGATCCGGGTGCCGTCCGGATTTTCGTAGTCGAGCGGTACCGGCACTGTGGCGCACTGCAATCGGGGCGGTCCGTCGTCCGGGTTCTCCACGCCCTCGGGACAGGCGTTCCACTGCAGCGGGGGTTCGAGCTGAGGCTGGTCACTCGACTGCGTCGAGGACTGGGTGCATCCGGTCACGAGCACGCCCGCCATCGCGAGCGCGATGATCGCTGGGCGAAACACTCTGAAGCTCAAGGCTTTCCTTCCGTAGGTGATGTCAGTTGCCCGCGCCGTCGAGAAGCCAGTGGTAGCGAAGGTGATGTTGTTCTCGGGGTTGACGAATCCGTATCCTTCGTCGTCGAAGACGAGGTAGTCGACGTCGACGCCTCGCGACCGGAGTGTGTCGACGACGTTGTCGGATTCGGCCCGGGTGACGCGTGCGTCGTTGGCCCCCCGGGGCAACCAGCAAGGGTGCTTCGACGGCATCGAGCCGCGAGATCGGTGAAGTCTTTGGCGTCTCGATCTAGCGACGTCGTCATCACGTCCTCCTCGCTCGTTCCTTGGTCACCTCGGTTTGTCACAACTGTCAGAGTCGTCGCGACGAACGCCGGAAAACAGTGCACACGAACACCGATTGCAGTTACACCGTCACCGATCGGCCGAGACAAATGTCATGACTCCGCCACAACAGCGCTCGGACGCGTGCTCGAAATGGCCGGCAACAAGGTGACGACCGAAGTGCACACGACCGCCGGGCCCGGTGCCGCTATCGGTGCAGGGGGAACGGCGTGGCCTGGAAGAGGCCGTTTGGGTCGAGCCGTCGCTTCACCGCGAGGAGACGTTCCAAATTGCCGTCGTAGGCCGCCGCGGCCCGTGCGGTCTCTTCGGGCGCCAACAGATTGACATAGCCGGCCGGGAGGATGTGTGGTTGCAGATCATCCAGGACGGAGTCGGCCCAGCTTCTCTGCGCCTGGAGCCCTTCGGCGGACTCGGCGATACCGATGATCTCGACCATGTAGTGCTTGTCGCGGAGTGCGAACGGCGTGTCGTGCGCGGCCACCCGGGTGGCGACTCCATGCAGGCGATGTAGCGAGATGGCTCCCGTGGAGGACGAATGCGCCGCAGTGGTCAGCGCGGCGGCCACGGCCGGGGTGATCGCCGCCACATTAGCTGTGCGGATGACGTAGTGCAGTCCGTTGGGGAATTGCCCGTCGAGAGCATGCAGCGCCCCCGACGGTGTCGTGACGTCGAAGCGGGTGGCAGGGGTGCCGAGCCCGGCGAGCCGGCA
>NZ_BAOX01000008.1:0-46768 GCF_000813105.1 Rhodococcus sp. BS-15
GCGGCGGTACTTCGCGGCGACGTCACCGAGATCGAGATCCGCGGCGCGGACGGCTCGCTGCTGGCGTCGGCTCAGTTGCCGACCACCTGACGATTCCGCGTACCGGGCCACCAGTTGCGCTCGCCGAAGAGCTTCATCATCGCCGGCACCAGCATCATGCGCACCAGCACGGCGTCGAACAGCACCGCGATGGCAAGAGCGAAGCCGAACTGTTTGAGCTCGAGCACGTCTGCGGTGAGGAAGCTGGCGAACACGGCGATCATGATTGCGGCGGCGGCGGTGATCGGCCTGGCGGTGTGTTCGATGCCGTCGACGACGGCGACGTCGTTGCTCGCTTCCCGCACGAACACTTCTCGCATACGGCCGATGAGGAACACCTCGTAGTCCATCGACAGACCGAAGACCACGGCGAACACCGTCACCGGTAGATACACCTGGATGTAACCCGGGCTCTCGAAGCCGAGAATGCTCGAACCCCAACCCCATTGGAAGACGGCGACGGTGGCACCCAGCGCTGCCCCGGTGACCAGCAGGTTCATGGCGACGGCCTTGAGCGGGATCACCACGCTGCGAAACACGACGGCCAAGTAACAGAGAGAAAAGGCCAGTACCGCGGCGACGACCCAGACGAACTTGCCGGAGATCTCCTCGGATGCGTCGACCACCAGCGCGGTGGTACCGCCCACGGACACGCTGGTGCCGTCCACGTCACCGGCGAGAACTGCCTGAGAACGCAGGGTTTCGACGAGGTCGGCGGCCTCCGTCGAGTCGATCGGGACCGACGGGACCACGATCAGCAACGACCGGCCGCCCTCGGGTTGCGCCAACGCGTAGGCGACGCGATCGTCTCCGCGCACGGAGTTCGCGAACGCGTCGACCGTGGCGATCTGCTGCGGTCCCAATGGACTGTCGTCCTCGCCGGTGAACACGATGGTGATGGGCGAGATGGTGCCGGGCGCGAACTTCTCGGTCAGGACCGTGTTGGCTCGTCCGGACGGTTCCGCGCTCAGCGCCTCGGCACCGAGATCGACCCCGTACGAGATCGAACCGATGGGAACCAGGCAGACGATGAGGACGGCGGCGGATGCGACCGTGTAACGCCAGGGGCGCTCGATGACGTGCTGCGCCCACCGCGACCACCACGTGGGAACTGCGGCGTCGTGCTCGTCGACCGAGGGAGGTTGGAATCGTCGCGGCAGCGACCAGGCCCCGATGCGCGTTCCCAGCACCGCGAGAAGTGCCGGCAGCAGGGTCCACGCGACCACGACGACGGTGGCGATGGTGAGCGCGACGACCAACGAGATGCTCTGCACCGCAGGGACATCGACGATCGCGAGGGCTCCGAGTGCGATCAACACGACCAGACCGGAGATGACGATGATGTGTCCGGCGGTGCCCATGGCCGCCCCCACCGCGCGCTCGGTCCTGTCCGAATCTTCACCGGGTCCGGCCCGCCCGATCTCCTCCCGGAACCGACTGACGATGAAGAGTGCGTAGTCGATTCCCAGACCCAGACCGAACATCGCCGCCACCGTGGTGACGAGAACATCGAAGGTCATCACGTTGGACAGCAACGCGAACATGCCGAACGCCGCCAGCACTCCGATTCCGGTGGTGACCAGCGGCACGATGCCCGCGACCACGGAACCCAGCGCCAGAACCAGCACCACGAAAGCGATGGGCAGACCGATGCTCTCGGCCCGCACGGCGTCCTCGGATTCGACGCGGGTGAGATCGACGGTCATCGGCGAGTAGCCCGTCACCGCCACCTCGACGCCATCACCGGACGCACCGCCGATCATCTCCTGCACGCGTTCGGCCACTGCGATCCGATCGCTGGCCTCTCCGCCGATGCCGACGAATGCGAGCGCCGAGGTCCCGTCGTCGGAGATCGTCGGGACGAATCCTGCGCTCTCGTAGGGGTCGACGACACGCAGTACGTCCGGTGACTGCCTCAGTGACGAGGCGACCTCGGCCACCCGTGCGCGAAAGGCCGGGTTCCGGCTGTCCACCGAATCCGAGGTGAACGTGACGACGAGCTGTTCCGAGCCGAAGGACGCGAAATGCTGCTCGACCAGTTGGTCGGCGCGGCTGGATTCGGTTCCGGGAACGGAGAAGTTGGCCCCCACCAGGGAGTTCTGCAGCGCTGGGTACAGAATCGCGGATCCCACCGCCAGCAGCGTCCAGATCGCCAGCACCACCCAGCGTCGCCGCGCGACCAGTCGACCCCACCGGTCGCCGATGTTTCCGCAGCTCACCTGCGGGTCGATTCGCGAGATCGTGTCGGTCATCTACGTCAACTCCCGGCTGAAGATGCGGTACGTGCGGTGCGGAGCGAGTTTCGTCCGGGACAGGACCGAGCCCTTCATCCACGGACTGTCGTCGAGCACGGGAGCCGCTTCGACGCGCGTGAACCCGAGATCGCGCATACGCACCGACATCTCCATGATCAGCAGAGAGGACACGGCTCGATCGGGGCAATCCGGATCGACGAACAGCATGTCCACCCGCACTCCGTCGATGACCTCCGTGCGACCCGGACGCTTGACGTGCCACAGCGTCACCAGGTCTCGTGCCCAGCGCGACTTCAGGTGCGACGCCTTCGCGGCGGCCTGATTGACGTCCGGGATTCCCATCAGAAAGCCGACGGGCTTGCCGTCGAGTTCGGCCAGCAGGGTGAGCCGACGATCGATGACCGGAAGCATCATCTTCAGCAACTCGAACAGTTCCGTGTAGGACAGCGGCGAGAAGCCCCAGAAGTTCACGAACGTCTTGTTGTAGAGATCCCGCACGATGCGCGCGTCGCAACGTCCGGTATTTCATCGACCGGAACGTCACCTCGGATCGCGCCTTGATCTTCTCGAAGATCTGCATGTGCCGCGCGTATTTGGGGTCGTTGTAGATGATGCACGGGTCGTCGAAAAGGTAACTGTAGAAGTCCTTGACCGCCATCAGACCCCACTTCTCGAAGTGGGCCGCGTAGTAGAGCGGATTGTGCGGCATCCCCACCAGGGGCAGCGCCGGGACCTCGTCGACGACGATGCCTGCGCTGTAGAACATCGACGGACCGAAGGGCCCGGAAATCGTCGCGAGTCCGCGCGCCGAAAGCCAGTGCGCCGCAGCGTCGAGCAGCGCTTCGGCGACGTCGTGATCGTCGACCGCCTCGTAGAAGCCGAAGAAGCCGATCGGCTCCCCCCGTGTACTCGGTGAACGACAGATCGTGGATGGCCACGACGCGACCGACGGCAATCCCGTTCTCGCGAGCCAGAAATGCTTTCGTGACGCGGGTGGCGGCAACCGAGGGCGGCGGTGCGATGAGAATTCGGCCCAGGTCCATCGACTCGTCGGGTAGGCGGTACGGATCGCCTGGTAGACCAGGTCCGAGACGGACTCGAATTCACGCCAACCGGCTTTGCCGTCGACCTCTTCGATCGTGATCATCGTTCCTCTTCGCTCGGTTGTCTGCCGTCGACGAGGATCGGTGAACGCACCACCGTCGTCTCGCCGGCGAACACGTAATTGCCTGGCCGGACAGTGATCTCGTCGACGAGTGCGTCGGGCACGAACACGTCGCACTGAGAACCGAAGCGGATCATTCCGTACTGCTCGCCGCGCTCGACGGTGTCACCGACGGCGACGTGCGCGACGATGCGATCGACCCAGAGATCGGCAATCTGCGTCACCGTCACCACGGCACCGGACTCGTGCTCGATCGAGATGGTGAGCCGCTCGTTGGTGAGCAGGTAGTCGCAGCCCTCGTCGTAGGGAGTGCGCCGGGTCAACAGGTTCGCACCGACTCTGGCCATCGACTTGTTGAACGGTGCCGCGGACCGATGACGACGCATACCGATGGTGCCCGATACCGGAATTCGGTTGCGGTGCACCGAGTATTCGGACATGTAGATCCCGATCAGGTAGCCGCTGTCGGTCGAGGCGACCCCAGCGATCTCGTCGAGGACGATCGTCCGCCCCTTCTTGACGGCGAACGCGGCACTGCCCGCCTCCACACGCTTGACGTACGTGACGAACCCGTCCGCCGGAGCGAGCACCGCCCGCGGATCGGCCGGCGGTTCGCGGTGCGGATCGCGGAAGAAGAACCGGGTCCGCCAGTACACGAACAACGCGAAGAGAGCCGCCGGCACCGCAGCGAGGCCGAGGGCCCACCGACACCACGACATCAGCTGTGCCGCTGTTCGTCGACGCTCTCCGACCAGGTCACGAAGGCATCCGCTGCCCAGTTCCGCACCGGGCCGGGCAGCAGTCCGATCAGCCCACACACCACGTAGAAGCCGAGCGAGAGAACGCCGTTGGTCACCTCGCGGCCGATGGGTACGTCCCGTAGGCGCACCGAGGTGGGCTCGAATCCGTCTGCCACGTCAGTTGACGGCGGCGGGCGTGAGCGTCTTGAGCTGTGCTTTCTCGAAATAGAGCTCGAACAGTCGGCGGTGGTCGCACCACGAGATGTCGTGGTCGAGTGGGAGTATCGCCTCGGGCTTGTGCACCAGGCGCATGAGCTGGTCGATGTTGTCGGCCAGCATCGTCTCGGCGAAACGAGGAGAGATACGCACGCTGACACGCTCCTTGAACTCCTCCCAGCTCACCAGATCGAGCCCGAGCAGCTCGGCGTAGAGGTCGTGCCCGTATCCGGTGGGATTGCTCGGCAACAGCCTCGTCAGAGGATGACTGCGCAACGAGTTGCTCGCCATGACGTCGCACATCACGTCGACCGGGACGTAGTTCATGCCCGGGCCGTCCCAGATGGCACCGGCTGCGATCGCCAGTTCGATGATGCGCCAGAAGCTGTACACGCGACCGGGATCTCGGCCGAGCTCCGTGCTGCCGAGGATGTACGGAGCCTCGCACAGAGTGACGGAGTAGGTGTCCGACATCGACAGCCATCCGAGCAGAGTTGCGTTGACCCACTTCATCTGCGCGTATCCGGAGTACCACCACGAGTCGGGACGACGGAAGTCCTCGGGCTTCTGATAGAGGTGGGCACCGATGCTGCCCACGTACGTCAGGTGCTTACGGGCGGAGGTGATGCTGAATTCCAGGATCCGCAGCACGCTGACGAACCAGTCGTCGCGCAGTTCGGCATAGCTCTCGGTGTAATCGGTGGAGCTGGCGCAGTTGAAGATCTGCCCCACTCCGGCAGCCAGGTCGTAGTAGGCGGCCTTGTCGAGGCCGAACCGGAACGTCGTGGGAGTGCCCTCGACGATGCGAATCTTGTCGGCGTCGACCTCGATCTCGTACTGGTCGAAGGTGCGCTGCAGGCGCTCGAACGCCGTCTCCTCCTCGGTGGGGCGCACCATCGCATAGACGACCTCGACGGCGGAATCACGAGTGAGTCGGCCGATCAGGTGCGCGCCGAGGAATCCGTTGGCTCCGAACACCAGCGCCGTGTCGGTGCGCGGCGGTGCCATGCTCGCCACCCGGCGTCGGGTGTCCTCGTCGACGAACGGCCGCAACGCGGTCGGATCACCGTTGCTCAGAGCGACGACGTCGGCGTACTTGCCGGCGAAGCGAAGCCCCGTGCATTCGCTGGTGATCAGTGCATCCGCGTGCGGCCAGACCGGACGCAACGAACCATCTCCGAACAGTGCTTCTACGTGCATTCTCGCTCCCCTGCAACGATCGGTGTCCCATGTCACTTCGGACCGGCAGAACGTAGCAATTTCGAGGGCTCGAGATCGGGTGACCGGGAAAGTCTGGTACGCCCCATAGCGTTGCTCAACTTTTGTTGAGAGGGTTCCCAACAGAACACAGTCGAACGGGCGGATTATTGGAGCAGATTACGACCGATTCGCGTTCCTCGTGTCAGTTTCAGAAGACGGCTGCACGATGTCAGAAGTGCACTGCAGTGCAACTCCGAGTTCTCGAGCACACGTCCGGCCGTATCCAGTGAGCGCTGCGATCCCTGACTGGATAGCGCATTGATGGTGAAATTTCGCATCAAGTTTTATTGGCCGTCGGTGAGCTGCGGGTCTAGCGTCGCGGCCGGCCGTGGACGGCTGTGGTCGCGCGAAGTGCTCGATCGGACACTTGCGGCATGGGCGGCGAGAAAGTTGTCGACGATTTGGATGCAGTCGTCGGCGTGGATGTGGCGCAGTCCTGTGAGGCGAGCGAACACTATCGGTCCGAGGAGCTGAATGAGGCGAAGGTGGTGTCGATCTCGCCGAGTACAGCGCGAGCGTCAGGGGCCGTCAGGATCTGATCCAGGGACCTGCGGTATTGCTCTATGACACGGGCCCGAAGCGAGACCACCGCGCCAGGATCGAGATCGCGCCGGCTGGCGTCGCCGCTGTTGACGGGTCCCATTGCCAGCCAGGCCAGCGTGGTCATCTGCACCGGAGCTTGGTCGATGAGGTCGGCTTGGGTGGTGAGCAACGAAATCAGACGTTCACGTAGCGGACCGGTATCGATATCGGTGTCGACTGGGGGTAGTAGTCGCTCGAAGGTTGCAGCAAGCAGGTCAGTGGTACTTCCGAAGTGGCGGTACAGAGTGGCACGTGCAACCTTCGACATGCGGGTGACCGCCTCCACGGTGACCGCCTCGACACCGCCGGTGGACAGCAGCTGGCCCGCCGCTTCGAGCAACCGGTTACGTGAGCGCGCCAGCCGGGGGTCGGCCGGGCCCTCGGCTGCAACGAGAGGGTCGACCATGAACGGGCTCCGCTCCATTTTGACTGACAAAACATGTCCTCGCTTGACCATTCTGTCACACCCGCAAAGTTATGATACTAATAGTCTCGTACCGAGACGATCAGTCTCTAACTGGGAGGCTGGCCGTTGAACGAACGTAGATCCGACTCTGCCAGCGTCGCTCGATGGAGCGGTGCCCAGTGGTGGATGTTGATTGTGTCGTGCATGGCGGTCGCGTTGGTGGTGGCCGCAATGGCGGCATTGTATTCAGCGTTGCCACAGATCGCGGTCGCGACAGGGGCGACGCAAGCTCAACTGACCTGGATAGTCGACGGTTATACGCTGGTATTGGCGTGCTTCGTTCTGCCTGCCGGTGCGATCGGTGACCGGTACGGTCGCCGCGGGGTGCTCGTGGCGGGGTTGGCGTTGTTCGCTTTCGCGTCGGCCTTGCCCTTGTTTCTCGCCGACCCGGCGTGGCTGATCGCTGCTCGCGCGTTGGCTGGGGCGGGTGCGGCGCTGGTCATGCCCTCGACGCTGTCGATACTGACCGCGGGATTTCCACCGGCGCATCGCGGCCGCGCTGTAGGTGTGTGGGCCGGGGTTGCTGGATCCGGGGCGGTCCTGGGCATCCTCGGGGCTGGTGTGCTGCTCGAACAGTGGTCGTGGACCTCGGTGTTCGTCGGGTTGACCGTCGCCGGAGCGGTTCTGGCCGGGTTGGCATGCAGTATCGCGGAGTCCCGCCAGCAGGAGCATCCACCGGTCGATTGGGTGGGCGCGGTGACCGTAGTTGTCGCGGTCGGGGCGATCGTCTTCGCTGTGATCGAGGTTCCGGCCCGTGGCTGGTCGGATTCGCTCGTCGCCATCAGCACTGCGGTGGGCTTGTTCGCAGTTGTGGTGTTCGTCGTCGTAGAACTACGTTCCTCGGCACCCCTACTCGATGTCCGGTTGTTCGCCCGCCGTGGCTTCGGTGCCGGCGCACTGTCGGTCTGTATCCAATTTCTGGTGACCTTCGGGGTGTTCTTGCTGTTGGTGCAGTATCTGCAGTTGATTCTCGGTTATGGACCGCTCACCGCCGCGTTGGCGTTGACCCCTATGGTCGTGCCGCTCATCGTGATCTCGGTGATTGCACCCTGGCTGTCGAACATTGTTGGCCTGCGGGTGATGACCACTGTAGGTCTGCTCACCATCGCGGCGGGACTGGTGATGGTGAGCAGATTGACCGTCGCGGCAACTTACCCTGACCTGCTGTGGCCCTTGCTCATCATGAGTGCGGGTTTGGGGTTGTGTACCGCCCCTGCGACTTTCGCCATCGTCTCGGACACTCCTGAGGCCAAGCACGGGGTGGCTGCCGCGGTCAACGACGCAGCTCGCGAAATCGGTGCCGCGATTGGGATTGCGGTAGCCGGTAGCGTGCTCGCGGCCGGTTACGTTCAGCA
Organism: Rhodococcus sp. BS-15; assembly: GCF_000813105.1. NCBI lineage: Bacteria > Bacillati > Actinomycetota > Actinomycetes > Mycobacteriales > Nocardiaceae > Rhodococcus > Rhodococcus sp. BS-15. Next base: position 8,079 of record NZ_BAOX01000008.1, read on the forward strand.
CATTCAGCCGGCTCTGCCCCAGCTACCCGAGCCTGCCCGTGGTCCGGTGGCCGATTCTCTGGCCGCCGCGTTGCAGGTCGCCGACCGCGCAGGACCAGCTGGTCAGCCGCTGGCCGAGTTCGCCAGAGCCGCATTCGTACACGGAAGTGGTCAGGCGACGCTGTCGTTGGCGGCGCTGACCGCCGCTGGGGCACTCGTCCTCGCCGTCTTTGCGCCAGGTAGACGCAGCCGTACGACAGCCACCGCGGGTGACGGACGTCGGTGAAGGTCGGCCAGGGTGTCTATTCTTCGGTGTGATTCGTGTCTGTGGCCCGGAGTTGGGCTCGGGCTTGGGACTGCATGAAGTGTTCGACCTCGACCACCACGAACAGGGCAGTAGCGGTGGCTACCGAGCGGCCCTGCGCATCGTCCATCGTGGCCGTGAGATCCAGTTTGCGCCCATCACGAGACCGAACGGCAGCACGCAATACGTATGGAGTGCCGAGCAGAACCGGCGCTAGGTAGTCGAGCTCGAGACGCCGCGTCACGGCGAGCTCACCCACTGTGTAGAGCAGGAAGCCGAACAGATCGTCGAGAACGGTCGCCACCGCGCCGCCGTGTGCTATCCCGGGTGCCCCGACATGACGTTGATCGAACACATGGTGAGCCACCACGCCGTTCTCGTCACGCTGGACCGACAGGGCATGGCCGTGCGGGTTCTGCGGCCCACAACCAAGACAGTCGGGGTGGTGGGGCGGTAGATCAGGCGAATCGAAACTCGTGCTCCAGAACGAGCGCGCCCAGTTCTCGATAGCGGGGCCGGCCGACCCGCTGACCTCGTCTGGAATTCTTTTCATGGTCGGACCTCTCTGTCGTGAAAACATTGTGCCGAGTCTGTCGCGTCTTCGTGCGCTCGGCCTGCACCGCTGTTAGTTTCGAAAGATAAACTGCACTATGTCAGAAGTGAACCGCACTAAAGGATCGACCAAGCCGACATAGCTTTAAAGAGAGAAGTGATCTGCCGCGAGGATTTCGGACCTGGAGATGACTATTCTGAGGCCGCGTTTGCGGACTGCCCGTAACTGAGTTCTTGTCTAGGGAACATTCCAGCCACCACGAAGGGCATCTCGCGAATGCAACTATCTCACACCCGACCTGCCTCGGCCGAATGCTGCGACGACCCCAATCTCTGCCGCTCCGCGGCGGCAGGCGAGGCCCGCGCGCCTCGCATCAAGATGACCGCGCTCTGAGGTCGATTTGTTGCGCCCAACGCTTGAAGGAGCGCGTCCAGCGCGATGTCCTCGTTATCGAATATCAAGATTGCATGGAGGTCGTCGCGGAGTGCGCAGCGGGCGCAGAAACGGGATCGGTAGCGTTCGCCTTTCGTGGTTGCAGGCGTTCGCAGCGCAGGTCGAGCGCGATGCCGGGCGCACTCTTGGCGTTGATCGCGGAGTTGAACCGTCAGATCGGCGACCTCGAAGCCGATCTGACCCGCCATTTTGAAACACACCCGGACGCTGACACACAACGCCGCCATCTACCTCTCCCTGCCAGGAATCGGTGTCATCCTCGCCGCCCGGGGCTCGGTGAATTCAGCGACGACGTCGACCGCTACACCAACGCCAAGTCTCGCAAGAATTACGCCGGTACGTCACCCCTGACAGTTGCGTCGGGCAAGAAGCGGGCCGTACTGGCTCGACATATCCGCAACCGGCGGCTCTACGATGCCATCGACCGGTGGGCGTTCTGCGCCCTCAGCCAGAGTCCGGCCGCTCGCGCGTTCTACGAACAACACCGTGCTACCGGAGACCTCCACCACCAAGCGCTCCGCGCACTCGCCAACAGACTTGTCGGGCTCCTGCACGGGTGCGTACGCCACTGCACCGAATACGACGAACACACCGCTTGGGCATACCGCACCGCGCAACAACCCGACGCAGCTTGACAAGGTACAATTCTGGGATATCTAGGGTGATTCAGTCCATTTTGTGGCGGGACGCGAAACCGGGATGGCTGAATGGCAGACTGCGTGAGAAGGCCACGCCTACGGTTGCGGCCGCGCCGTCGATGATTCCCCACGTCGTCTCTGATAGGTGTGCGGCGAAGAACGTATCGTCCACCCCTTGCTCACGACCGTTGTCGATCCACCACTGAGTCGCAGATAGACCAGAACCCAGAATGGACGCCACGGCCAAGGGAATGACCGAAGTATCTGCGTGAACACGCTGAAGACTTTCAGTGAACCGATCGGCGACGACCTCCATCACCGACCTCAGTTCGTCAGCAACTCCGCCATTTCCCGATCCGGAGTACTGAAACAAGTGATTCGCCATAAGGAATCTGACGACAGTGGGATACTGCCCGACGATCGTGACGTAGCTCTGGACGGACGAGCGAACCATGTCGTCAACCGAAAGATAATCTTGGTCGGCGAGAATAGTGGCTTTCGCCGAATCCCACATCAACGCACCGAGTTTCGCCGCCACCGCCGCGTTCAAGCCCGCTTTGTCGCCAAAGTAGCGGTACAGCTTTGGTTTAGATACACGGGCCTCCGCAGCGATGTCGTCCATGCTGACGCCTGCACCATACCGTTCGATGATCCGTATGGTCGCGTCGACCAGCTGCGCGCGTACCTCGACTCTATGCTCATCCCAGCGGGTGCTACGGGCATCGGTAACTCGACGCTGCACCTGAGATGGAGTAAATGAAACGCGGCGGACGAATGACATTGTGGGGTTAACAATACCCTGAAGGGTCCTCTCAAGCGAGTCGGGCTGGAGAGCCGTTCGCTGAAACCTCTCGGTTCGCTCGCAGCGGTTCGGCACCCTCCCTCAAGCAGCCGATCGGCCGCCGGATCGCACCGTGTCGATCACATACACCGGCGGCACGACCGGAAAGCCGAAGGGAGCCATCGGCAGGCTTCGGCATTGTTCACGATGACGCAGATTCAACTCTCCGGAGTGAGAATGGCCGGGTACCCCAAATTCTCGTTGTGCACCCCGCTGTTGCGGGGCTGCGTTCTTCGTACCGACCCTGACGAAAGACGGCCCGATGATGGTGCTGCCGAAGTTTTATCCGCCGAGGTGCTGCGCACCATCGACGAAAAAAGATCACCGTGGCGATGCCATCGATGCTGTACGCCTCGATGGACCCCTCCCAACTCGGACACGCGCGGCCTGTCGACGATCGTGGCCGTCTCACGAGCTCATGTGTGTCCGGTCGACGGTTCAAAAGCCATCGCCTACCGTGGCTGCGTCCAATCGGGCCGCTGCTTCGTTGAAATAGGTTGGCGCCTCCATGTTGATCATGTGACCGATCTGTGGCAACGCCACGAACTCATGCAACCGGCGGCGCTGCTGCAGTCGGTCGGCGAGATCAATGGAATGAACCGCGGGTGTCAACTTGTCGGCCGAGCCCACGATCACGGTCGTCGGAACCGTAAGTGAGTCGATTCCTTTGCTCACATCGATGGTGGCCAGGACCCTGCCCCACATTCCCCGAACCGCAGGGGGGCACCGCAGTACTATGTCGGAACACTCAGCCACAACGTCTGCTGGCGCGTGTGGACCCATCGTCCCGTATTTCACCAACCGTCGGTTGAAGCGAGTGTCAAGCATCTCCGGTCCCGCGGTGGCGAGCCCGGCTGCGAAGGCCCGCTCCAGTGAGGCGCGGAATCGACGTGGCGACCCAATTAGCGTCGATTTACTCACCAACTGCGAGGGGCCGGTACTCGCCAAGACGGCACCGCGGGATAAGACGGGCACCGACTCCGGGTGCTCGGCAGCCCAACCCATGATGGACATCCCGCCCATACTGTGACCGGTCACCAATGCCTTACGATTAGACGTGACGACAGCGCGCAAGACAGCCTCGAGATCGTCGCCGAGCACCGACGAAGAGAAGGGCGCGCGACCCCGGTCGCTCCAGCCATGCCCTCGTTGGTCATACACCACCACACGGTGTGTGGTGGCGAAGTGCTCGATCTGAGGTCTCCAGAACCGACCTTGGCAAGCCCACCCGTGGCTGAACACCAGCAGCGGCGCATCATCACCGAGCCCGTACTCCTCGACAAACAGCCTCGTGCCGTCACTGGAGAGAACCTCCCGCGACCGCCGCGACAATAGGCCAGCTTTCGAGGAGTCAGAGGTCATCGAAACTCACCGTCACAGCGTCGGTGAGCGGAAGTGCCTGGCACGCGAGTCGCTCGCCGTCCTCAATGTCGTCGTCTACGAGGATGTTGTTCTGCACCATCTCGACATCGCCATCGATGAGCTTGCACACACACGCGCTGCATGCGCCCTCTCGGCACGAGTACGGGGCATTGTGCCCTCGCGAGAGCAGCACATCGAGCAGAGGCGTGTTACGTGGCCACTCCGTGGTGATGCACTCTCCGTTCAGGTAAACCGTGGCCGTAGCTACACCCTCGTCGTCACTGAGTCGACGCAGTGTTGCGGTGTCGAACGGGTCACCCGTCAGCGACTGGAATACCTCTCGATGTACATCCGAATGATCCACTCCGCATGCGGCGGCAGAGCTTTCCACAAGATCCATGAAAGGGGAAGGCCCGCAGGTGAAAATTGCCGATCCCTTGTGTTCACGAATAATCTTTTCTACAGCCTCTGATGTGGGAATCCCGTTCTCCGACTCAAGCCAGTCAACCAAAGTGAACCGCTCGGCGAATTCAGATCTAATCTGCTCAAGCTGGCACTCGTACATGATCGAATCGGAGTCACGGTTTGCGTAGAACAGGACAACTTCCCCACTGCCCGACACCAGAGCCGACTTCACCAGCGACAGAACCGGAGTGATGCCGCTTCCGCCAGCGAAGAAGAGCAAGTCGACGTCGAGGCTCTTAGCGGTAAACTTTCCCGATGGCGTGAGGACGGTCACCTCCATGCCGATGGAAACGTTGTCACACAACCAGTTCGACGCATACCCCCCAGCGGTGCGCTTCACCCCGATCTCGAGGCGGAAGTCATCGACATGAGGCGAACTGCTCAGCGAGTAGCATCGTGCGACGTGGCCCGTCTGGTCGGACGGGATCTTCAACGTAATGAACTGCCCGGGTAGATGCTTGAAATCGTCGACGATCTCGTCAGGCACTTCGAAGGCGATGCTCACGGAGTCCTTGGTCTCCTGCACGACCTCCGACACGGTCAGCGTTCGCGATCGCGCGGTGGTGCCCGGCCGATTCTCCTGTTCGAGGGTCATTTGATGATCCCCCGCTTACGAGCCAAGGCGTAGCCCGCGCGTGTGACAGGCGCAGAGATGTCCTGGTAGCGCGGACCGACAACGCGTGCGACAAAGTCGAAGCCACGTGCGTCTGCGCCGATCAGCACTCGGGGCTTCTTCTTGTCCATTCCCTTGAGGATGGCGCACGCAGCTTTCTCCGGAGTGGTCCTGGCGATGTTGTTGAACATCGAGGCAATGGTGGCGGTATCTGCCCCCATATCGGATACACCACGAGCGTTGTTGACGATATTAGTCTTGACGCCGCCGGGGTGAACGCATGTCACCGTGACCGGATGCCGACTGATTTTCATCTCTTGCCGAAGCGCTTCGGTGAAGCCACGCACACCGAACTTCGCGGCGTTGTAAGCGCTTTGACTGGGGATCCCGACCAGACCGAAGACGCTGGAGGTGTTTACCAGATGACCATCACCAGAGGCGATCAGATAAGGCAGGAACGCCTTGGTCCCGTTGACGACACCACCGAAGTTGATGCCCATCAGCCAGTCGAAATCCTCCCAGGACATGTCGACAACGTCGGCGCCGAGGGCGACGCCGGCATTGTTGAACACCATGTTGACGCGCCCGAAAGACGACTGCACGCTCTCTGCGTAAACCTGGAACGCAGCACGATCTGCCACGTCCAACACCGCGGTCTCCACGGTCGCACGATGCGCGGTACGGCACATGTCCGCCGTCTCCTCGAGATGCACTTCGTCGACGTCGGACAAGGCAAGGCTGGCCCCGCGTTCGGCCAGTTGGAGGGCAAGGGACCGACCGATCCCTGAGGCGGCTCCCGTGACGACTGCGACCTGGGTCGCGTAATTGCCTGCTGTCGAACTACTCACTGTCGGATACTCACTTCTCGATGACCTACGGTTGGATTGTCAGGCGATCTCGTACTCGGCGGGATCGAAGTCTTTCGTCGCTCGCCAGTACTGCCAGGTGAACCCGGGCCACACCGTACGGTTGACACCTTGCGAGTCCAGATACCAACTCGTACATCCGCCGTTGGTCCACACGCCCTTGGCGAGCTTGTGTTGGATGCTCTTGTTGAAGTGTTCTTGAACCTCGGCCCGCACATCAACACGCTCCGCACCTCGACTGTCGACGGCGTCGATGGCCTTCATGATGTACTTGATCTGCTGCTCGATCATGAACACGACAGAGTTGTGCCCAAGACCCGTGTTAGGTCCGAGCAGGAAGAACAGGTTCGGGAAGCCCTCGGTGGTGATGCCGAGGTGGGTATTGATGCCCGTCCGGTGCCAGTGCGACGGCAAGTCCTCGCCCCGAGCGCCCTTGAGCGCGAGTTGATCGAACCCGTCCGTGACATGGAACCCTGTGGCGTAAATGATCACATCCACAGGGTGTGACACGCCGTCAGGGGTGACGATCGAATCGGCAGTGATCTTTTCGATCCGATCGCTGATCACTGTCGTGTTGGGGGCGGCGAGCGCAGGGTAGTAGTCGTTCGATCCCAGGATGCGCTTGCATCCGATGCGGTAGGACGGCATCAGCTTCCGGCGGAGCTCGGGGTCGGTGATAGAACGCTCGATGTTCCATTTCGCCACCTTTTCGATCGGTCGCATAAGGTTGGAGTGGCCGTTAAGCCCGAAGGCCAGGCTCTCTGCGCCCCAGTAGACCGACCACCGAGCGAGGCGGCGAGTAATAGGGATCTTGCTGAGCAGCGTCCGAAGTACCGGCGGCACCGCGAAGTTCTTGCGTGGAAGTACCCAAGCCGGGGTTCGCTGGAAGACCGTGAGTGTGCCGGCGTCCTTCTGCACGAACGGCACGAACTGAATCGCGCTGGCACCGGTGCCAATGACGGCCACCCGCTTGCCCTGGAGATCCACCGTGTGGTCCCACTGTGCCGAATGGAACGCCTGACCGGCGAACTCGTCGATTCCGGGGATATTCGGAAAATTCGGGATGTGCAGAGCGCCGACACCGGACACGATGTACTGCGCGACGTACTCCCGGCCCGACTCGGTACGCAGGTGCCACCGAGATTCGGACTCGCTCCAGTATCCGGAGACCAACTTCTGCCCGAAGTGGATCTTCTGAGTGACACCACGCTTGTTGGAGATATCTTTCAGGTACTGCTCGATTTCGGGCTGCGAGGACCACACCTTCGACCAGCTACCGCGACTCTCGAACGAGTAGGAGTACATCAGTGACGGTACGTCGCACGCGCATCCCGGATAGGTGTTGTCGCGCCACGTCCCACCGACGGAGTCGGCCTTTTCTAGAACGATGAAATCACTGTACCCGCGTCGTCGGAGCTGGACGGCCATACCGAGGCCAGAGAAGCCGCTGCCGATGATGAGAACTTTGGTAGTGATGGGCTCGGTTATTCCCGGGTCTGTCGCCGTGGCGGCGGACTTGGCGTTGGAGGACGGCATTGTGAAAAACTCCTGATCGAATGCAGAAAACGGACCCGCACGGCGCGCCGTGACGCGTGGCAGGTGTGGGAATGTCATCCGCCCAAGCCCACGAACCGAGGAATCCGGTCGTGGGGTCGAGGAATGGGCTGTGGGACGCGCGGACCGGCTCGGGCGTGTTAGCGCAGATCGTCGGGCAGGCTGCGCGTTGCGCGCCACATCGCCATCGTGAACTTCCCCTCCATCATTCCGGCCTCGTGGAAGAATCGGATCATCGGCTCGGACATGAACTGCAAGTTGACGCGATAGTTCGGGCTCGTCTGCTGCGCCCACAGGCCGCGCAGACGGCTGATTCCGACATCGGGATATACCTTCGGATTGATGAGCAACGGGTATGCAAAGTTCGCAATGGCCGCCAACGTGCCTCTATGCCAGGCGCGCGAGATGCGTCCGCGACGCTGCATCCCTTCCACCATTTCCAGCCGCGCGAACGTGATGTGACGGGCCTCTTCGAGAACGTGGATCTTCATGAGCTGGCGCAGCTGCGGCTGCATTTTCGGGTCATTCATCGCCTCGCGCTGAGCGCGGTCGAGGATCTCCTCGATGAGCAGAGTCGCGCCGGACACGGACGGGCCGAGAGGCACAAAGTGCAAGATCTTCGCGATGCTCAAGAACCCCTTCGGCAACTTGTACGGTGCCAGGCCCGTCTTGTTGATCAGTCGGGCGAACATCGTCGAGTGACGTGCCTCGTCGCCGATCTCGTTAAGGGCGTAGAGGGACCTTTGATCTGTCAGGGCGCCTTTGGCGGATGTTCGGAGCAGCGCCGAGCTGAGCAGATTCTCCGCGTAGATACCGAAGCTGAGGATGCTGACGATTTCGTGGCGCCCGAGTTCCGCCTTTTGCTCATCGCTCATTCTCTCCCACAGCTTGGTGCCGTAGAGCGAGACCCGATGCTCTGGCAGGTAGTACTTTCCTTCCTCCCAGGGTGAGTCCCAATCGATGTCGATCTCCGCGTCATAGAATTTTTCGGCCGCCGCCCGCAGCAGTCGGCCGGCAGATCTCTGCATGTCGACGGGCTTGCGGGCGCTGACACGCGCAGCGCCTTCCGTTGAGACGTCGGGCTTGGTCTCCACATTTTGAACGGTCATGTGACCTCCGTTGCGTTCCGGGCCGAGCTGAGTCTCGACTTCATACCCGTACTCCGGGTACCAGATACTGATAGTGTCTGCGCCAATGCGTTCTTTTGTCAATGTTCGATGTGAAGAAAGTGAGCCTTGCGTGTCTGACGACCACGATCTCGACTACTCCGGCGAGGGCACCTTGGTGTGCCGTGGCAAGGAGATTGCTGTCGGGGTGAAGATCAAAGGCTATTTCCAGCCCCTCAACGGCTTATACACCTGGTACGGCAGGATCGACAAGAATGATGCGCTCCACGCCGCCCTCTCGGGAAGGCGCACGGTTGCCGTCTTTGCGACACCAGAGGGACGCGCCGAGTGCGTCGTGGGCGACCCTGATTTCTGGGACCGCTATCGCATCTCGGGCACGAGCAGACCGCCGTACCACATCCCCACCACGCTCGAGGAAGTTGAGTCGATAGCAGAGAGTGAACATCAGGGTTGACCGACCCGCTTTGCGCCCTGGGCGTTCCCCAGCATCCAGTCCGATAGCGCCCAGGCGGGTGAAGCAACGCCACCAGACAGCCGATTCTTGACTGCGGTAGGCCTTCTCGAATTCGTCTGGTGTGAGGTAGTCGAGGGTGCTGTGGGAGGCGGCGTTGGTTGAACCAGTCGACCCATCCCATCGTGGCGAACTCGACATCGTCGATGGTCTTGAGCGGGCCGTTCAGGAACGGGCTTCTCTTCGATACTGCCTCGGTCTTGAACAACCCAATTGTGCTCTCGGCCAACGCATTGTCGTACGCATCCCGACACAGCGGATCGATGCCGCAATCCCCTCGCAACGCTGCCACCCGCGACGGCAAGCTCGAGTACCGCACATCAGTGGCGCAATGGAAAGCCGATCTTGCGGCAAGGCGACCCAAGGTAGCCAAACTCGTTGAACACGAACCTCTTCGAGAGTACGTGCAGGAAGTGCTCTCGGGCGTGATCCGCGACGAAAACGGTGAGGTCTGATCATCGGGCTGGGCAGGTCCGCAGTGGGTACGCTTGTCGAACGCACCAGCAGATTCACCACGTTGCTGCATCTGCCACGTAAGGATGGGTACGGGGATGCGCCCCCGGTGAAGAACGGGCCGGCGTTGTCCGGTTACGGATCGGAGTCGGTCCGCGATGCACTCCAGCTGCGATGACACCGCTGCCGGAGCACCTGCGCAGATCGGTGACCTGGGACCGCGGCGGAGCTTGCACGTCATGCGGAGTTGACCGCAGAAACCGGGATCCGTGTGTACTTCTGCGACCCGTACAGCCCCTGGCCGCGAGGAACGAACGAAAACACCAATGCATTGCTGCGACAATACTTTCCGAAGGGAACCGATCTCGCTCGATACCGTCGAAGTGACGTTCAGGCCGTGACGGATGCACTCAACAACCGCCCGCGCAAAACACATGGGTGGCGAACCCCAGCGGAAGTGCTTGCAGAGCAGATACGCTCGGCTTCACGGCACTGTGTTGCGACGACAGGTTGAATCCGCCCTGACGGCCGGCATCGCTGTGATGGATGAGCCTGAGCCGACGCGGCGTCCACCGTGATCTCGTCGCCACAACGCCATCTTCAGCGCCGTGGTGACCATCGCTGTGTCTTTGACCGTCGGCACGGCGAGGAGGCCTGCAAAATCCCGACATTCCCGATTATGTCGGTGTTCGACCACTCGCAAACTGACCCGATCGAGGGGCACCCGCAACCCGAAGAGATCACCCAACTCCTCACCGGCGTCGACCCCGCCGACATCTCCGACATCTGCGACCGCGTCGAAGAATGAGTACCGTCCTGCATCTTGCTCTTCGTGGAACTCCTTCTGCGGAGCAGCCGTCTCATTCAGCTGGGCCATAGTCCTGAATTTGCCAGCCCTGGGCGGTTTTCGTTACGACCACCTTCAACAATGTCGGCAGTTCACTCGGTTGTGGATTCTGCACGTTCTGCGTCTTCTGGCTCGCGAAGACCATCACCGTGTATTCTCCGTCGGCGTCACCGGTGTCACCGGTGTCACCGGTGACGCTGGTGGCCAAAACGCGTCCCGACGCCTGCACCTGGGCCTGCTGGATAATCTGGGTCAGCGTCGGCCGAACCTCGTCATACCGCTTGACTAGAGCCTCACCCGCGTCCTCTTTGACTGCCGCGAAAAAGGCGTCGGTGTTCTGGTAGCTGTAGGTCAGGGATCTGGTCGTGTAATCCGAGGCGGCCTTCGCCGCGGCGGCCCGTTGCGCGGCGTCGTTTTCCAATACCGACTTCGCTTCGTCGGCCTCGAGGTAGAGGTAGGCGAACACGCCGGCCAGCACAGCGAGCACCACGATCACGGCCGAAACCACCACGGCACGTGATCGCGGCGATGCTGACCAGCGGTGCCCACCTGGCGAGGGGGGGTTCGACGTCGCTGTCTCCAGCCCCAGCCGTGGCTACGGCGGACGCGGCTGGGGCGTTTTCGTCCATCAGTAGATCGCCATCCGGCGTCGCTGCTGCCGCGCTGTCCTCGACCTCAGTGGGCTCGGGGTGCGGTTTCGTTCGGTCGTCATTTGTCATGTGGGACCTTCTGTGTACTTACGGTGACAGTCGCTTGCGGACGGGGCGTCACCGTAGTGGCGGCGACACGGTGACGGGGACCTCGGCGCGACCTGGTCGCGACGCCGGGAAAGTTCGGCCGAGGAGGTCGCCGATCGACCCGAAGTCGACGTATGTGTCGGCGACTTTCTCGGTCGCCGGTTTCACCGCCCGGGTGATCGTCAGCAGATCCGGCTGCAGGATCTGAATATAGCCGTTGAGCTTTTCCACAAGCTTCAACACGGGAGGCCACTTGTCGTACGAGGTGGTTGTGAACCTGATGAACGCCCGTTGAAGCCGCGCCAGCCCGTTCACGGCGTCAGGGGTGCGTACAGATGCCGTAGTGAGGACGTCCCCGGCATTGGACAAGAGGCCGAGCAGGAACTCGGCGTTGTCCGCGGTCACCCGGACGGACCCATCTTTGCCGACGAAATCGACTACACGGTGCATCATGTCGCCGATCGTGTCGAGGTCGTCCTGCCGTCCGGCGACGGCCTCGGCGACGGTCTTGTTGATGGACTCGATCGATTCCGGGTCGAGCCCATCTGCCACTGCAGCCAACTTTGGCAACACCTGGGGAACCGATTGCGACACGTGCACCGCGTCCGCGGGCACCACGTCTCCGTTATCGAAGTACCCACCGGTTGCCGTGCCCGCGGGCACGAAGTTGATGTACTGTTCCCCCGCGAGCGACAGATTCTGGATAGACATCTCGCTGTCCTGGGGGATCTTGTGGTCGGAATCGATCGTCATCTCGACCTTAATTGCCGAATCCGCGACGTTGATCGAGGACACCTTTCCGACGGGTACCCCCCGCACCATCACCGGCGATGTGTCCAGCAGACCGCCTGAGCTGTCGATGATGGCGGTTAACGAGTACTCGGAGCGGGTGGGGTTGATGTGTGCCACGCCGACGACGAGGTAGCCGAGCCCTACGACGAACACGACGGCGAGAGCCAGTATCGATATGAGCGTGCTGCTGCGGTTCACGGCATCATTCCGATTGATCTCAACACGGTTATGAAGGATTCGGCGTCACGCCGCGCTAGGTCCCGACCATCGATGGAGATGTCCGAGAGGTTGATGTCGGGCGACCGCACGAATGGAATGAGTTTGTCGCGGATGACGCTCGTTGCCTGCTCCGTGACGGACTTCGAGTAGATGTCGGAGTTGGCGATCGAATCGATCACCGGGGCGATCCCGGCCACTGACTCCTTGATCCGTAAGTACTCCGGATCCACGATCCTGCCCGCGGACACAGCGAAATCACGCGAGTTGGCGATGAGTAACGCGACCTCGATCAGGGAGTAGCCGAGGCCAGAAAAGTTGCGTCCGCCCTTGGTCAGCATCCGGTCGATTCCCGACGGATCGTCCAAGATCACTTTCAGAGTCTGATCAGCCGACCTCAACACTACGTCGAGTTTGTCGGTATTCGAGGAGACCTCCGAGACGGTCTCCAGCGTTGTCTGATACAGGGCGTCGAATTGCTGCGGGTCCTTGGGGAACGTGGTGTTCAATGTCGAGATGGCGGTGTGGATCTTGTCGAGCTCACCGCCGCCGAGGACATTCGCCATTCCGCGCATGACGTCCTCGACATTTGCTGCCGGCTCGGTCCGTGCCAGCGGGATCACCGAACCCGACCGCAGCAAGGCACCCGTCGACGGCTCGGCTGGGGGAAGGATGGCAACGTAGATCTCACCAAGGAGAGTGTCCTGACGCAGCTCGGCTCGCGATTCGCCCGGCAGCTGAGTCGTGTTGTCGATGCGAGCTTTCACGACCGCATGCCCGTTCTCGTACGTGACATCTTCGACGAACCCGACGCTGATTCCCCCCGAGAGAACTTTTGCGAGGGCTGGCAGGTTGAGTGCGCTGGTGAACTCCATCTGGATGTCGTAGCCGTCCGCGTCGGAGGTCGCTATCGTCGGCGGATTGTCGGCGTTGATCCCACACGATGTTACGAAAACTATCGTTGCCATCAGTGCGACTATCGTGGGTCCGAGGCGTGCCCGGTTGACCGAGATCATCAGGCCCCTCCACCCATCATCCCGGCGATCGTCCTTGATGCATCGCTGGACCTGCAGACGCCGTTTGCCACCGGCGCGGCGCAGCTACTGACGAGGCTTCGCAAAGGCAGCGACACTGCGAACGCCTGCACAATTGACTTGGCATCGGGGTGTTTCACGATGAGGTCTGCCGTGCGGGCTGCTACTGCTGCCATCATGTCCGGCTGCTCTCCCATGTCGGCGATGAGCGGAACGGCAGCATCACCGATCGCGAATATCGGGGGACCGAAATCTGTTGCGAGCCGCGAGAGGATCGGTACGAACGTCCCCGCGTACTCGACTGCCGCGCCGAAGGTCTGGCCGTACGCGATGATGACCTCGATGGCACCGACGAAGTTGTCGAAGAGGGCGGTCAGCTCTTTGTCGTTCTCGGTTGCCACCCCCGTCAGTGTTGCGAGGTTCCCGACGATCCTGCGAATCTGTCCATCCCGCTTGGCCGGGTCGTTGATGAGCGTGGCTGAGTCCTTGATGATCCCGGCCACGTCGCCCTGCGTTCCTTCCAGATTGCGGGAGACGAGCTCGAGGGACTGCAAGATCGCGTCGGTGTTCCTGCCGTTGTCCTTGACCAGGTCCTCGGACAAGTTGCTGATCGAGTCGAGCGTCTGACTGATTCCCAGCGGGGTTCTCGTCTTACTCAACGGAATGCACTGATTCGTCTCGTATCGGGCTCCACCGGAGTACGGCTTGGTGAACTCGATTTGACGTTCGGTCACGATGGATGTCGACACCATAGTCGCGCCGACGTCGGCGGGCAGCGGCACGCTCTTGTCGATCCGCATGTCGATCCTTACACCGGACTGATCACTATTCTGGTGCACCCCGACGACGCTGCCTATCTTCTTGCCGAGCATGGCTACTGTGTTGCCTTCGAAGAGGCCCGATGCGTCGGTGAACTCGGCACACAGGGAGCGCGTGTCGTCGGACACCCTCCCCCCTATTTCCACACTAGCGACCACCACAACCACCACGGCGATCAGGAGCAACAGTCTTCGGATCCATGTAGTCAACATTTGTCGTCACCACTCGGAATGCACACACGAACCTCTGGTTCTGTGGTAGTCGACGCACCGACCGGCGCCTGGAGGAGGACGCCGAGGCGCTGAGTGATCTGATCAACCTGGGCCAGGGCATCGGAGTAGCCTGGCAGCTCTGACGACACCTTGTCGAGGAGCGTCTTGTATTGTTGGACAGACGGTTCGATTCCATCGCTGTAAGCCACGAGCGGCCTCGTGAGAAGTTTGAACAGACGACTGAGAAGGTCGAACCCGCCGCGGACGTTATCGATATCAGGTCCCAGTGTACTGGCAAGGAAGCTGAGTTGACGGAGAAAGTCGACCAGCACCTGTTTTTGATCGGCGAAAGCGTTGACGTATTCATCGGATAGAGCGACCGCTTTGTCGAGCTGACCGTACTGTCGCTCTAAGAGTTCCATCAAACTGCTGGTGTTCCTCAGTGCGTCGGGAATGTTTGTGTTGCCGTCGGAGAACGCATTCTGCAGCAGCGACGCAGTCTGACGGAGATCGACGCCCTTTACATCGCGGAACACCGGCGTCGTCGTCTCGAGCGTGTCCGAAATGTCGTAAGTACTCGATGTCTGAACAAGGGGGATCGCCCCCGACAGCGAGGTCGGTCCTGACCCTGGGTCCAGATCGAGAACTCGCCCGCCGATCGGCGTGATCAGGCGAACCGCTGCGGTGGCATCCGAACGGACTGGCACTGAGTCGTCGAGTCGAAATTCGACTGTGATAAACGTTCCCGCGAGGTCCACCGACGACACCGTTCCCTGTCTTATCCCCGCTATACGCACCTGATCACCCGACTCCAGCCCTCCGGTGTTGACCAGTTGAGCCGAGTACACCTTTTGGCCGGGCGGTGCGATATACACGGTCCCGGCGATTACCAGACCGACCACCACGGTCACCACCACCACAGCGGCGACGATGAGGTCGCGTCTGCGTTCGGACTGGTGATGCGGTCGATTTCGACTGAACAACCTCACTTACACACCACCAATCGTTGCCCCATAAGCGCAATCGTAGCTGTATCCGGCAGGGGCAGAAGGCCTTTCGAACATCGTGCCTCAGTCGGCGTGGAATTCGTCGAAGCGTTCAGCGAGTCCATAAGGGGCTTGAGCAGTACCGCGCCATTCAGTAGCCCCTCCAACTCCCCGGGTTCTCGCGCCAGACGCTGATAGATCGTCGCGAAACTCTGGTCGTACGTTGACTCAAGTTGCTCCCCGGCGATGACAGTTTTCTCCATGGACCGGTTGACCTCGCCTAGCGACTCCCGCAACCGGTCACTCGCGCGGCTGAAGGCGTCGACGATCGATCCCAGCTTGTCGACGAGTTCGACCAGCTGCGCCGAGCGGCCTTCGAGTTGGTCGGAGACCTGGCCGAGGCTCGTCACAATATTCGTGATGATCTCAGACCGCTGGTCCCCGTAGGCGGTGATGTTGGCGACCTGCTCCAGAACAGGCGATATACCCCTCCCATCACCTTGAGCAACGCGCAACAAGTTGGACTGCAGTTCATTGATCTCGTCGGCGTTAAGCGTGTCGAACACCGGCTTGAACCCGTTGAACAAGGTGGACACATCAAATGAGGGAACGGTCTTGTCGAGCGCCACCTGTGTAAGCGCCGCCCCCTGTGTCTTTCCCTGTGCCGCACCGATCAATTCGACATATCGCTGTCCGAGAAGATTCTGATACCTCACGGCGGCGGTAGTGCTCGACGTGATCGCGACGTCGTTGTTCAGTTGGAAATGAACGACCGCGGTGGGCCCTTTCAGGTCGATCGCCGTCACATAACCGACCTTGACTCCCGCCAACCGCACACCGTCGCGAGGCTTGAGCCCGGATGCATCGGAGAAGACCGCAGACCGTTCAGAACTCGGTCCGTCCGAGCTGGGTTCGAGGATGGCGATGATCACGTAGGTGAGAACGCCGATGACTGCGGCGAACGCGACGATCTTGACGATGGTGGGAGTTAACGACTTGAGCTTCATCTTCTTGGTCCTCCTGCTGCAAGCGCGCTCTGCAGCGCAGGTGACGTCTGCACTACCAGGGCGACCTGAAGTTGTACTCGCTCGCCGACTTGCGGCGTGGCGTTGTCGATGCTGTCCAGGATCTGCGGGATGGTGTAAATGGTCTGCGCGAGTCCCGATGCCGATCTGGCGACCGGCCTCGCCAGATCGAGGCCGACGTCCAGTAGTGAACTCAACGCCGGGTAGTTTTCGCTCAACAGTCCTAGTCCCCCGAACAGAAACTCGCCGTAGCTGTTGAGGTTGCCTGTGGCCTGTTTGATGGCCTCGTCGGTGGCGAAGAAGTCAGCGACGTCGACGTTTATGAGGATGCCCGGAACGAACGGCGTCATGAAATCGGCAACGCCCTGGGACAGGTCTGCTGCGATCGCCAAATCCTGGCCCACTGGACGCTGTTGAACGTCCCGAGTGAGCTGCGCGATCTGGAACATGAGCTTGCCGGCGTCGGCAAACGTTTGGGAATCATCGACGACAAACTTCACCACAGAATTGAACGCCGGCTGATCGAGAGCATCGACCAGCTTCGAGAGTTTTCGAATCAGGGTCGATACCGACGTTTGTTCGGACTGCTGCTTGTTGACATAGACACTGCCGCCATCACCGATTAACTCTCCCCGTCCGGGGTCGACAATCTCCAGTGCCGTTGGCCCCAGCGCGCTGGCGGACGTGTAATTCACGGCCAGGCCCTGACGCAACCGGATGTCGTCGTTCACTCCGGTGAGCTCGATTTTCACATTTACACTTTGGTCGCGCCCCGACACCGAGGACACCTTGCCCACCGTGAAGCCCCGATACTTCACCTCCGATCCGCCCTTCAACCCGTCACCAACCGCGTCGGTGGTGATCGTCACTGTCGTGTTGTCTTCATATTTTCCGGTCGCGTTGCCCGCCAGAAGATAGCCGGCAACCGTCACGACGACGAGGACACCGATCCCACGCAGGGTCAAGTTCGCCAGTGAGGGCGCGCGTCCTGATGGATCTTGAAATACAGCCACTTGAACTCCTAGCCCGAAATCTTGACGCCCGAATCGAAGCCCCACATCAGCAGGGTCAAGATCATGTCCTCCACGACGATGATGATGAGACTGCTGCGGATCGCTCGACCAGACGCGCGGCCGACGCCTTCTGCTCCGCCGCTGGCGTAGTAACCCTGGTAGCTGTGGATGATGACGACCGATACTACGAAAATGAGGACCTTGATGACCGAGAACACCAGATCCTGCGGTTTGAGGAACGCATTGAAATAGAAATCGTAGGTGCCACCTGACTGGCCGTGTAGAAGGATGACGACCAGCTTGGCCGCGCCGAAACTGAGTATCAGCGTTACGATGTAGAGGGGGATGATGGTAGTGATCGCCGCGACTACACGCGTGCTGACGATGTACGGAATCGGCCGCACCGCCATCGACTCGAGCGCATCGATCTCTTCGGCGATACGCATCGAACCTATTTCCGCAGTGAGGCGACAGCCGGCCTGGGCTGCGAAGCCGATCGCGGCGATCATCGGTGCGAACTCTCGAGTGTTGGCGTATGACGAAATGAATCCCGTAAGAGACCCCATCCCGACCAGGTCTAGCGAGGCGTAGCCCTGGATGCCGATGGACGCCCCGACAGCCATTCCGAGAATCACAAGCACGATCGCGGTACCCCCGCCGACCAGTACAGCGCCTCGTCCCCAGGCAAACTCCTGTATGAATAAAAACGTCTGTCGTCGATAGGTGGTTGCGACGTGCCGAATTCCGGCGACGGTGTCGATGGTGAATGTTGTAATGTGCCGAGCTGCGCGGGGACCTCAGCGAGGGGTGTCACAGCACGCACGATCGGACGAGTAACAAAACTATAACGGGTGGATGGTACTGCGGTCACGTGTTCTCCGTCATCCGATGGTCTGCGGGACGAACATGATGGTCAGTTGGGTGATGAACACGTTGATGACGAAGCACGCCACTACCCCTAGGACCACGGTGGCGTTGACAGATGTGGCCACACCTTTGGGGCCACCTTTCGTGGACAGGCCCCGATGACACGCGATTGTCACGACCACGAGACCGAACACCACTGACTTGATCAGCGCTACAAGGATGTCCGCCGATGATGCGAACGATGCGAACGATGCGACGTAGCTCCCCGGCGTGATGCCCTGGACGTTGACGCTAAGGATGTAGCCGGCCACGAGACCGGTAAACACGATGAGCATGCATAACATCGGAGCGACGATGAGAACCGCGACGAATCGAGGTGCGACGAGTCGACGTGTCGAATTTAGTCCGAGCGTCTCCATGGCATCGATTTCTTCACGGACGGTGCGTGCGCCAAGGTCAGAGGCGATGGCCGACCCTGCCGCACCACCGAGCAGGAGCGCGGTGACGATCGGTGCCCCCTGCTGAATGATCCCGAGTCCACCGGCGGCTCCGGCGATAGATGTGGCCCCGACCTGCTGGGTTAGACTTCCGACCTGCACCGAGACGATAACGCCGAACGGGATCGCGACCAGGATCGCTGGCAACGTCGTTACGGTGATGACGAACCACGTCTGTGTGACAAACTCCCGAAACGGAAACCGTCCGGTGACAATATCGCGCACGGCCCACCGCAATGCCTGGCCGGCGAGGGCAATCGAATTTCCAAAGGTCACAAGACTGGCTGTCGCTCGACCAGCAATTTCTGTATAGATACCGGTCTCTCCTCTTCTGTCTGCGCAGCTCGTCGCGATAAGGTGTTCGCACAGTATCAGGTACGTGCAGTACCTGGTACATGGTTTCGGGTAATCCCCGTCGGATTAATCACCTGAGAGGTTGGCGTGTCCCCAAGTGAACGGAGCCATCTCGATTTAGAGCCTTGACCCGGATCGAGCCGGGAGCGATCTTCCACTCCGAACTTGCCGTATGTACCTCGCGGGCTTACCGGGCTTACCGGGCTCTCGTGAGCTCTCCGCGGATGCGGTCTTCGCGGGGTGTTGTGGGGCAACAGTATGGCCGAAAGTTTCTTCGCTGATTTCAAGAACGAATGCGTCTACCGAACGATCTACTCCACCAAAAGCAAAGCACGACAAGACATCGTCAGATACATCGACGGCTTCTACAGTTCACAACACCGCCATTCGGCGCTCGGGTACCGAACCCCGAACGCTGTCCACTACAGTTACGGGCAGTCCGCAAACGCGGCTTCAGAATAGTCATCTCCAGTGTCGGAAATCCTCGCGGCAGATCAACCCCACGCACGGCATCCGACCGTGATCGTCGGCGAACGCGGGTACAACCGCTGCCGTTGGTACCGTTGGGGTGAACCTCACGCCTCAATAACGTGTCCCTATGGTTTCTGTCAAGCTGCGTGAGCTGCGGGCGGTTGGTACAGGGTCTTGTTCTTGAGCATGGCGTACAGGACGTCGCATCGGCGTCGAGCGAGGCAGATGAGCGCGGCGTTGTGTTTCCTGCCTTCGGCTCGCTTGCGGTCGTAGTAGGCGCGACTGGTGGGGTCGTGCAGCGCGGCGAAGGCCGAAAGGAACAACGCGCGTTTGAGTTTGCGGTTTCCTGATCACGCTAAATGCTCACCTCGGATCGAGGTGCCGGATCGGTGGGTCACGGGTGCGATGCCGGCGTAGGCGGCCAGGTGTCCTGCTGATTTGAATGCCGATCCGTCACCGACTTCGAGAAGGATGCGTGCGGCAGTCCTGACTCCGACGCCTGGCATCGAGATCAGGAGCGAGGAAAGAGGGTGGGCACCGAGCATCCTCTCGACGTCCGAGCCAACTGTGTTGCGTTGCTGCAGTGTCTCTTTGAGCGAGTCCGCCAGTTTGGGTAGAACAGTCTCGGCAGCCGCAGACCCGGGCACTACTACCGTCTGAGCCTCGAGTGCGGCGTAGATCTCCGCAACCAGTCTTGCCCCATCCTGAGCGCGTTTTTGGCGGCGAAGCGGTCAGTTTCCGCTTACCAGCAGCGCGGATGCCGCCGGGGCTACCGCAGCGGGACAGGATCTCGAGCACTGCCGGGTGTGTCACACGCGGTCCGAGGACTCGTTCGAGCGCGGGGTGAATGCCGGTCAGCAGTCCGCGGATTCGGTTGCTGACGCGGGTTGCTTCACCGGCGAGATCGTCATCAAAACCGATCAGCACACCGAGCTCGGCGAGTGTGTCATCACCGGTATCGACTCGTCGCAGCGTGTGGGGCATGGTCCGGGCCGTGTCGGCGATGATGAACGCAGGCCCGCGCATCAGTTTTGGCTTGCCTTGGATACAGATCTGCGATGCGGCGCATCGACAGACCCGGTAGGGACGCGAACTGGTGCTCGCAGGATCGGGAGACGGTGACCGGCAGGGCGTCGCCGATCGTATTAGGCTGATCGACGACGATCAACAGCGGCCCGCGCGTGGCGAGGCGGTCGAACACTGTGCGCAGGCGGGCCTCGTCATTGGGTAGGGCTTTGCCGTACAGACGGGTTCCGTCGAAGGCGAGACCGACGGCGTGATGTTCGGATTTTCCCACGTCGATGCCGCAAAACACGGCGTAGCTCGTGGCCATGAAGCAGTCCTTCGTCCGGTCACCGATCCGACGTCAACACCCGGCGACAGCCCCCCCACCCCCCGGATCATCGATGACAGGGGCGAGAAGTCATACCGGGTCTGGCTACCGTAGCCCTCGGTTTCAAGTATCAGCTAGAAGATAACGGGCCTGGCCCGATAGCGCACACGACGCGGCCGTCGAGCCGAAAACGGTGACCGCGAACATCGAAGGCTTCCGTTGGCGGCTGAATTGTTGTCGGCGCGGGGCAGGGATCAGGGTCTGTTGCCGAGCAACGACACGGCATCGATGCAGCGTCCACCGAGAGGCGTTCGACCGTTCCGTCCGGCAACTCTTCGGTCGTTCGGTGCCTCCGCACGCCTGCGGCGATCCGGCACGAGCGGCTGCAGCACAGTGCGATGCACCGTCTACCGCGCGCCGTCGAACGACGATGGGCATCATCTCGTGATGGCGGACAGCGAGCGTGAAGCAGACTCCAGGGACTCCACCAGGATCAGCTCGAGTGCAGGCAGTTCGGCAGCCGACACGGCCACCGCAGCTGCGCGTGTTCGCACATCGAGACCGCGTTGTGTTCCGGCGCGGGCAGTTTCGGTCCAGGCCTGGGCGCAGTGATCGGCGGCCACCGCGAGGTCTGCGGTAGCGGGATCACCGGTCAGACGTGCAATCTCGGTACAGCCGTCGGCGAGAAGCCGACGAAAGAGCCCGCCTCCGGTTCCGGCCTTTTCGATGAAGATACCGAGACTGAACAGCAGCGTCTCGAGGTCATCGGGCGGAAGGTCGACCCAGCTCTTGACGTCGGTTGCCAGCTGGTCGACCGCGGCCAATCCTTCGGCACCGGCCGCTGGTACGTGGTCGGCTATTCCCGGTGTCGATGGGGCGCGCATGCTGGCGGCGGATCGGGCGAAGGCCGCGGCCGCGGCAGTCGACACGGGCGGCAGTGTCTGCGGCCATGTGATTCGGTACGTGCAGTGACGTGTCGGTTGCGGGAACGAGGTGGAAGATCGCGCCCGAGCGAGCGCGTCGAGCGGGATCTCCTGCACATCGGCCCGATCGTTGTCGACGACCGAGGCAGTCCCCCCGATCTCGTCGTAGCCGATCACCACGATGTCGTGACGACTCATCTGCAGTTTCACCCGTAGGTAGGGCAGCTCAGCGATATCGGCCCAGACCAGACTGGGTCGTCCCGCATCGATGTCGTCGCGAACCCATGACCATCCCTCAGCGGGATCGTCGGTCGTGAGAACCTCGACTTGTCCGCCGAGCCTGCGCGGTAAGTCGATCTCGAAGTCGGCACCGCGGCCGACCAGGTACATCGGTGGGACCAGGTCGTCCGATCGCAGGTAGGACAAACCCAGATCACCACCCAGTGCGAACACCAACCCCTCGTCGGGTGGTCCGTCCCATCCCAGACCGTGCCACTGGAGAAGGTCTCGCATTGCACCTGACCCGCAGTGCCCTCCCATCCGGTGGGGATAGTTCTCGATCAGAGTCGTGTGGGTCACTGTGGCTGCCTTTCGGGTGGTTGGTCGAGCGCGCTTGTCGCACGCTCAGCTGTTCCGGATTCTGTCGAGATACGTTCGGCGAGCAGCCATGTCGACGTCCGCGAGGAACACCGAATCTGTGTTCAGGGCCGCACCCAGTCCGGTCGCCAGACGCCGGGGGACGAATTTCACCGCCGCGACCATTGCGCCGGCGAGACGGGTGACGCGGACGAAGGGGCGTGGATTCTCGATCAGATCTGCTGTCGCGCGGGCGATCTCCTCCGGCTCGGCGTTGCGTAATCCCTTTGCGCCGGCGGTTCCGGCGACGAGTTCGGTGTTGGTGAACGTCGGGCGGACTGTGGACAGTCGAACCCCTGACTTGCGGTACTCCAGTCGTGCGGCCTCTGTGAATCCGATGACTGCGAACTTGGTAGCGCAGTAGGTCGCCAAACCAGGTACCGCGAGCTCGCCGGCCAATGACGCAGTGTTGATGATGTGTCCGGTGCGGCGCGGCAGCATGCGCTGAAGAGCCAGTTTGGTCCCGAAGATGACCCCCAGGACGTTGATCTCGACTTGCCGCCGGGTTACTGCATCGTCCTCTTCGTGGGCGTGGCCGGTAGGCATGATGCCCGCGTTGTTGATCAGGATGTCGAGGGGTCCGAGTTCACGTTCGACCAGGTCCAGAAACGTTGTGAACGAGTCAGGTTCGGTGACGTCGAGTCGGGTGACGACCTTCACCCCGAGTTCGGCGGCGGCCTCCTTCGCACGTGCCTCGTCGATGTCGCCGATGGCGACCCGGTGGCCTCGTCGAATCAACTCCTTCGCTGTCTGATAGCCGATGCCGCGAGCTCCACCTGTGATCGCCACGGTCCTGGCGGGGGTGTGAGGTGCGTTGTTCGTCATGCTGCGCTCCTTGCATAGATGAGAGACGTCGGTAGACGCCTGTCGGCCCGCTCTCGCGGTAGCGGCTGCGCACACGGGAGAGGGATATGGGTATCGCGCGTCGTCTCGTGCCCGGGGAGGCGTTCGGATCGGTCGTTCATCGCCCGCAGCCGCAACCCCAGCGGCAGAACGGGTCTCGTCTGTTCGGTGCAACTTCCGGTGTCGGCCTTACCACGGCCGCGGCGACGAGACAGTCATGTGGCACAGCTCTGCCAGCAGGTATCGGCTCACCCGATTCGAAGGTGTCCGAGGCGGTCCGAGTGTTCACGATCGCGATTGTTCGCGGAGAGAGCTCCGACCGATCGGCAGTCGGCCGCGATACGGGGTTCGGCGCGTATGTTCTCACCGCTTGTGTTCATCGAGACTCCCGCGGCGAGTTTCGATCCCCGGGAGTTTCGTCCGGCCGGGTGCGGCCGGTGAAAACATCATCGAGTGGGTGAGCGCCCGTGAAGATCGTGGGGCCGTAGGCGTGCCGAAGCACCGTCAAGATCGCGTTCAAGGGTAGGTCGTCGAAGACTCCTCGCTCGCGGACATACTCCATGTGCTGAGCTCCGTCTGCGGTGAAGGCATGCATGAGAGCATCGCGATCGCCGTCGAATTCCACTGGCGGCACGCCGAAACGAGCGCACAACTCGACATTGAATGCCGGCGTGGCCTTCAACCACCGGCCCTCGATGTAGAGGCGACTGTAGCCGTGGTAGACGAACAGATCGGTGCCGCCCATCAGCGCGCGCAACGTCTCGGTCTGCAGGTGATTTCGGACGTCGGCGAAGCCGAGCAGTGCCGGGATACCCGCCGCCCGGCACACTGCGGTCAACAGCACCGCCTTCGGGACGCAGTAAGCGCGCCCAGTCTCGAGGACGAAGCTCGCCCGATAGTGGGCCGGATCGTCCGACACGGTGTACGGGTCGTACCAGATCCGGTCGCGGACGGCGGCAAAGAGGCGTCTGGCCTTGTCACGGTCGCTGCTCGCATCCCCGATTGCCGCGGCGGTGAACGCCCGCACGGATTCGTGCTCGATGTCGAGGAAGTCCGTTGCTCCCAGGTACGCGTGTGGTGTCTGCGTAGTATGTGCCCCGGGCGGGCGGTCTGTCATGGTCATCGCTGATGTTCCCTATTCTGAGCAAACCGGTTGCTGTTGTGTGCACAACGACCGAAGGATCGGTCAGTTGCGCGCGAGTCCGCCGAGCATCAGGTCTTCGCGTTGGACGGGGAGTCGCTGGGCGATCACCCGTTTGCTGTACATGAACTCGCGCGGGCGACCTATGCAGTCGGCGGCAATGAGCTCACCGGCCTGGAGATAGAAGCAACTGAAATCACTGTCGCGGCTGGGGTCACCACTGAGAACCACTTCGTCGTATCCAGTGTTGAGGCCGGCGATCTGCAGCTTGAAATGATACTGATCTGACCAGAACCACGGCAACGCTTCGATTTTTCTGGACTTCCCGCAGGCGGTCGAGGCCGCGACTTTGGCCTGCTCTCCTGCGCTCGAGACGGACTCCAACCGTAGTCGACGGCCGTAACGGGCCATGTCGTGGCTCGCGCAGTCCCCCGCCGCCATGATGTCGGGGTCGTTGGTCCGAGTGTGATCGTCGATCACGATGCCGTTGTCGATGACAAGACCCGCATCGGCGGCGAGGTCGGTGTTCGGCTCGACGCCGACACCGACGATGACCAGATCTGCGGGGATCGATTCCCCGCTGGCCAAACTGACTTCACGAACCTCACGGTCACCGGACAGGCCTTCGACCATCGCGTTCGTTCTGATGTCGACTCCCTGCTCGCGATGTATCCGCTCGAAGAACGTCGATACCTCGGGAGCAGTGACCCGCTCGAGCACACGCCCAGTTGCCTCGAGGACTGTGACCTGTACGCCCAGTGCGCGCAGCGATGCCGCTGTCTCGAGTCCGATGTAGCCGCCTCCGACGATCACCACCCGCCGGCCAGGGCCGGTGGCCATACGGATCCTCTCGACGTCCGCTGCGGTGCGCAGGTAGTAGACCCCGTGGAGATCGGCCCCGGGAACGGTGAGCCGACGAGGGCGGGCTCCCGTGCACAGCGCGAGCTTGTCGTAGGCCAGCTTCTCCCCGGTGTCGAGAACGACGTTGCCTTCCGACCGAACGATGGCCTCCACCTGCGCGTTCAGGAGCTGAATACCTTGCTTGGAGTAGAAGTCCGTGCTGCGAATGGCGATATCGTCGAGTACGCATTTGCCCGCCAGGTATGCCTTCGACAGCGGGGGGCGTTGATAGGGAGCGGCAGACTCGTTACCGATGAGGACGATCTCGCCTGCCCAACCTTCTTGGCGCAAACTAGCTGCCAGTTGTGCCCCAGCATGGCTTGCGCCGACGATGATCGCCCGTTGCGATGTCATGCGCTGGAAGTAGGCGTCAGGCGCACCATCATCTTGCTGATGCCCCGCACGAAATTCGACTGAACATACTCGGGGTCGCCGACGACCTCGATGTTCTCGAAGCGGGGAAGCAACTCCTCCCACAGAATCCGCAGCTGCATTTCGGCCAGCCGATTGCCCATACACCGGTGTACACCGAATCCGAACGCGATGTGATTGCGCGCATTGGCACGATCGATGATGAAATCATCAGGATTCTCGAAAACGCGTTCGTCGCGGTTACCCGAGGCATACCACATCACCAATTTGTCACCCTTGCGGATGAATTGTCCGTTCAGAACGGTGTCGGCTTTGGCAATTCGGCGCATGTACGCCAAGGGTGTTTGCCATCGGATGATTTCCGAGTTCATGTTGGGGATCAAATCGGGATTGGCCTTCAATTTCTCGAACTGGTCGGGGAATTGGTTCAACGCAAGAACGCCACCGCTCATCGAGTTACGCGTCGTGTCGTTCCCACCGACGATCAGCAGGACGAGGTTGCCCAGAAATTCCATCGGACGATCGATCAGATCCTTGGTGTCCTCGTTGCTCTGCAACATGGTGATCAGATCGAAACCGGACTCTTCCCCTGCAGACCTCCTGGCTGCTTTGTCATGCCAGAGAGCGCTGAGGCCACGGGCCATGTCACGCATGCCCTCGAACACCTCGTCGTTGTCCGAGGGCCCACCGTTGGCTTGCTCCATCGAGGTTGCCAAATCGGACCAGTAGACGAGTTTGCGGCGTTGTTCGTAGGGGAAATCCAGAAGAGTTGCGAGCATCCGAGCTGTCAACTCGATCGAGACATTCTGCACCCAGTCGAACGGCTCGTTCAGGGGGAGGTCGTCCAATACCTCCCGTACCCGCGATCGGATCAGTCCCTCCATCTCCCGGAGGTTCTTCGGTGCGACAACCCCCTGGACGGCAGCGCGCTGCTTGTCGTGGCGTGGCGGGTCCATCGCGATGAACATCTCGATATCGAGAAACCGGGGCGGGACGCCGATGACGATGAACGGTTCGGCCGAGAACACAGCGTGGTTCTTGTCGACGGCCACGATATCGGCATGGCGCGTGACCGACCAGAACGGGCCGAACGGACTGTTGGGTTGGTAATGAACCGGTGCCTCGTTCCGCACGCGCTCGAAGTACGACTGCCACCGCCCTTGTCTGTAAAGAAAGGGGTTACTGAGGTCGATGTCGGCGAGCTCGACATCCTCGACCGGTGGAATGGGACTTTCGACGAAGATCTTCTTGCCATTCGTGCCAGTCACCCACCGTCGGGTCTTGTCGTACAGATGAGCGCCCTGGATCTGCAGCCCTATAGGGATGGTCGACTGGACCTTGTCGGTGATCGACTCAGAAACTTTCATGCTGTCGTGCCTGCCTTTCACACATCACAATTGGAATTCAGGTGTTCGAACGATCAGGCCATCCCACGCTTCCGAGGCCACCATCTGGCACGACAACCGAGACGTGGGTTCACGCTCGGGGTTCATAGCCAGCATCTCCTCCTCGTTGGCACCGGACAGACCCACCTCTCCTGACCACTGCGGGTCGACGATCACATGGCAGGTGCCACAGGCCGTTTCGCCCCCACAGTCTCCATCGATCCCCGGCACAGCATTGTCGGTTGCAATCTGCATCAACGATCGACCTTCGACCAAGCCCGCCTCGTGCTTCCCACCATCGTGGGCGACGAAAGTTACAACTGCCATGTCAACTCCTCAATTTTCTTCGCGATTGATAACAGTGTCGCCGCAAACGTGAATGGCGGCCATGTTACGTAGAGTCAAAAACTTGTGAATTCGGGTCAGACGGTTCGCCCCAGAGATCCGACCTGAGTCCACTCCAGATGTGGAGTGCGACAACTCTGCGCTCCGCACGAAGGCATCGAGCGGATGGGCTCCTGTTTCGAAATGCGCGCTCACCAAGTACTTCTTTCACCGCGAAGCCGTCTCACCGGCGACCAGATGGCCATTTCGGATCTCGACGATAGGCAATCTCAGTCCACCCGGAGCGTCCACCGGAACAACGGGCGAGTTGGGGGCGATGGGATCGAGCCGCTGATACGGAAGCCCCTGTGCCGGACGAAGATCCAGCTCGCCCTTGTTCGGCCACAGTGCGGCGGACCGCTCGGCCTGCGCACTGATGGTCAGCGACGGATTGACCCCGAGGTTTGCCGACACGGCCGCCCCGTCCACCACGCTCAGCGTCGGGTAGCCGTGGACGCGGTGGTACGGATCGATGACGCCGTGCGCCGAATCCGAGGCGATGGCGCAGCCGCCGAGGAAGTGGGCGGTGAGCGGAATGTTGAACAGCTCTCCCCAGGTACCGGCCGCGAGGCCGCCGATCTTCTTGGCGATCCGCCGGGTGGCGTCGTTGCCTTCGGGGATCCACGTCGGATTCGGCTCCCCGTGGCCCTGCCTGCTGGAGATCGTGCGGCCGAACGGCCCACGCTTGGTGAACGTGGTGATCGAGTTGTCCAGGTTCTGCATCACCAGCGCGATGATGGTGCGCTCGCTCCAGTGCCGGACATTGACGACGCGGACGAACTGAATCGGATGCGCGATCATCGCGAACACGAATTTGAGCCAACGCGGAATCTTTCCTCCGCCGTCGGTCATCAGGGCCTGCAGCATGCCCATCGCGTTCGAACCCTTGCCGTAGCGGCACGGCTCGATGTGGGTGTTGGGACTGGGGTGGAACGAGGACGTGATGGCAACGCCACGCGTGAGATTCATCGACGGGTCCACCTCGTATTTGGTCGCTCCGACGATCGACTCGGAGTTGGTACGCGTCAGTTCGCCGAGTGTGTCCGACAGCTTGGGCAGAGCGCCCGTGTCTTTCATCTTGTGCAGCAGATTCTGGGTGCCCCAGGTACCGGCTGCCAGAACGACATTTGCCGCGCTGTACGTCTTCTTGCCCTTGCGGAGCCGAGCGCCGGTGCGCTCGGTGTCGACATCCCAGGTGCCGTCGGATCGGGGGCGCAGGCCGGACACCGTCGTCATCGGCACGATCTCGGCTCCTGCGCGCTCGGCGAGACCGAGGTAGTTCTTGAGCAGGGTGTTCTTGGCTCCGTGGCGGCAACCGGTCATGCACTCACCACATTCGATGCAACCGGTGCGCTCGGGGCCTGCGCCGCCGAAGTACGGGTCCGGGACGGTCTTGCCGGGCTCGTCACCGAAAAACACGCCCACCGGTGTCTGAATGAAAGTGTCGGCGACGCCCATGTCCTCGGCGACCGACTTCATCACCTCGTCGGCAGGGGTCATGTGCGGATTGCGCACCACGCCCAGCATGCGGGTGGCCTGGTCGTAGAACGGCGAGAGCTCACTGCTCCAGTCGGTGATGTGCGCCCACTGCTTGTCCTCGAAGAACGGTGTCTGCGGCTTGTAGAGGGTGTTCGCGTAGTTCAGCGATCCACCGCCCACTCCGGCACCGGCGAGGATGAGGCAATCGCGCAGCAGGTGTACGCGCTGGATGCCGTACAGACCGAGTTTCGGTGCCCACAGGAAACGCTTGAGATCCCAACTGTTCTTCGCGAAGTCCTTGTCCTCGAAGCGTTGCCCGGCTTCCAGGATCCCAACGCGGTACCCCTTCTCCACCAGCCTCAGCGCGGTGACACTTCCGCCGAAGCCCGAACCGACGATCAGAACGTCGTAATCGATTGAACTGCTCGGTGGCGTCGCCATGGCGTCTCCTTCTGGTTCTTCAAACCGGATAACTGCTCCTCGCCCCAGGGGCCTGGACCCCAGCGCAAGAGTGCGCCCCCTCGACGGTGAGACCAAAGCCGACCGCCTGCCTACACAGGCACACTACTATACAGACGATGGCTTTTTGTCCAATTAATTGACAGATGCAGCCTGCGTGTACAGATACTAGTGATGCAGCTCATCAACCACAAGCCGCTGACGCTTCCGTCACCGGCGAGCCGAACCGAAAGGAGCCGGTGCGTCAGAAGCCAGCAAGGAGGGCTCTGACGAGAAGCCGAGGTGCACAGGCGGCGGGGCAAGCCCCGAGATCGACAAGCTAGATCCGCAGCGATCGTCACCGAAATGGCGTGCCGCTCCAGAATTGAACTACCAGGGTAGGTATGACACTAAAATGGTATCGACTCATTTGATGGAAACACTTGTGGACGAGATGGAGGACAGGAAGGCAGAGTTGACCGAGAATATCTCTTCATTCATAAGTGCATCAATCCATGAAATGAACGGCAATGCAGACGCAACCGGACTTCTACACACCAGCGTGAAAGCCAACATCAATGCGGCTATCGACTTCCTGGCCGACAGGACTGACCACGACAACTTGCGAGCTCCGCATGCCGCCCTGTGCCATGCTCGCGTTCTCGCACACACGCATGTCCCGCTGACGGCGCTCGCCCGCGCTTATCACCTGGGCCAATCGAGATTTCTTGAGCATGTCCTGTTCTCGCTCTCGCGAGCTACGCACACGTTGGCCGCGAATCAACTTGCGCATCTGGTCAGCAGGTCTGCCGTCTTCATAGACCGCGTGTGTCAGGACGCATGTTCAGAATACGAAGCGGAGAAATCGAAGATACGTGAAGAAAATAGTTCTGTAAACACGGAACTCGAACGCGCAATGTCGCCATCATGCACAGATCCTTTGGACGCATACAAAATCGATTCATATTACAATCTCACAGGAAACCATATTGCCATTGAGTTTTGGACGAATGACCGGGAACCATTCCCGAGCAAGTCCTGGCACCAGCTCGTAGATACCGTTAACGTCAGACTCGGTACGATCGGTCGACCGCAAGTCAACAGTAAAGGCGATGCCCGATCCCTGGTTTGGTTTCCGATAATTCACGCCGGAAGGATTTGCCTTGAAAGCGTTACAGACGTTCTTCAGAAGTACGGCCGAATTCGAGCAGCAATTGGAACCGTGCAGAGTGGTGAAAATGGTTTTCGGAAGACAGCCAGGCAGGCAGAGCGCGCGGCCCGCGTGGTTTCGGACGGCAAGGTCGATATCAGTCCGGTGGTAACTTTCGAGGAAGTTGCAGCCATCACTCTTCTGCTCGAAGATCCGGAAAGCCTAAGGGATCTAGCGGAAGACTCACTCGGAGGCTTGCTTCTGGACAGTGCGCGGAACCGCTGGCTCCGCGAGACCTTGCGAGTCTACCTGGCAAACAACTGTAGCGTTACCGCGACCGCTCACGACATGACGATCCATCGCAACACGGTCAAATACCGCATCCGACAAGCAGCGAAAGAGTGCGGTTGCAAGCTGGACGATGCCAGCATCCTCATGAACCTCAGGATTGCGCTGGATGCCGCGTGGTGGACACCCAGCACAGTACTCAAATTACCCATACCGCTCGGCTCAGTAGACGCACGGTTGACGGTTTGAGCAGGGTGGCTGCGACCCGGCTCAAACCTTCCAGGTTTCCAGCGCCACGTTCGTCAGACTCCATTGCCATGCTGATTCACGATTGTTGCTATCAGAATATCGAATGCCGCATTCGGTGAAAGCGACTTGATTCGGTCATTGATATCCATTTCTTTGCCCTCGATTCCTTCACTTGTCGCAATGTTCGCCGCATTTGATTCGACAGATCCTTCGGACGTCTCCAAGATTCGACCGGCCCACACTCCGACTGGCGAAGGATCAGTAGCAAGATACTGCTCGCAGTCGGTCAGTATATGACATTTCATGCAAGAGTCCGCTGCAGTTTTATGACGCGCAGCTCGCTGAGCAACCGTCTCGTAGGGTGGATCGGATTCGTAGTCCCACAGTTCGGGCTCCCCCTGGCAGGGTGTGACCAGCACCCGACCACGAACTGCGAGACGGTCCAATGCTCGATTCAAGGTTGATTCCTTTAAGTACGGGAGCGAACTCGATACGACCTAGTTGTACGATAGCCATTCCTCATGTGTCAAAGAGGGAAGGATGAGTTGTGCATAAAGAACAAGGACTCCTTGCGACTTTGGCCAACTTGGACATATCACAGAACGGTGCCGATCCAGTACGATCGACACCACGACGACGGCTTCTTCAGGCCTCCATGAATGCAGTGGAAATCGAGGTATCGTGCTGGATTTTGTATTCTTCACATTGACACCGCTCCTACTGTTCATGTTGGCACCCGCGTGGATTTCGTTGACTTACCATGGGTGCGCGAGTCTGATCGAACGCCGAAATATTCGCGACGTGAAAACCAGCCAGATGTAGGTCGAGCTACGCAGACGAGGGGTGTGCGTAGCCGACCTCTGCAATGGAGAGCTTTTCTGACGCCACACGCCGGCAGTTGTGCCGAGTTGCATGCTCTGCGTTCGCTGTACGCCGCTCGGGAAACCTACCGAAAGAACAGATGAGTTCTTCGTAGGTGTTCGGCTCACCGCTGCGCCTGGTTCGTTCGCCCGCCGATAACGCCACTGGTCGCATCTCTGGCAGCATCGACGCGCTGGCGACAGCGACATCATCCCCCACCACCAATGTCCGAACGCGCCTAGACTTCTATTCATGAGTTCCGTCCACACTGCGCGCCCTGATGGTGGCTACCGGACAGCGGCAAGCACTCTCCTTCGTGCGACCGCGTTAGACGCATTGAGCGCTCTCCTGCTGCGGCAGAGCTGGAAGTCCGTGACCATGTCCGAGGTCGCGAAGGAAGCCGGTTTGTCTCGACAGACCATCTATAACGAGTTCGGGTCCCGGCGCGGTGTGGCGGAGAGCTACGCGATACGACTGACCGATCAGCTGGTCAGTGTGGTGGACGATGGACTCTACACTTGCGTTGGTGATATCAGATTGGCGCTCGGCCGAGGTTTGGCTGCGTTTTTCGCCGTCTCCGAACGTGACCCATTGGTCAGATCGCTACGAGAAGAAGACGCATCCGCAGACCTCCTGCGGCTCATTACTGTTCACAGCACCCAGCTTGTCGAGCGAGCCGCAGATCACCTCTCTGCCACATTTCAGCGATGCTGGGTGCAAGCCCCGAAACGCCAAGCCGATATCCTGAGCACGTCCATCGTTCAGATGGCCTTGGCGTATGTCTCACGGCCCCCGACTGACGCAGCCCAGACCGCCACCGATATCGCAGACCTACTCGCTCCGTACATCGAGGGGTTCCAAGATTTTCAAGCCAATCCAGAGTTGAGCAAGACGACTCGATTCGGTCGACCGTAGCGACAGCGGTGTAGCGCCGCTAGCGTCGGTGTAGCGCCGCTAGCGTCGGTGTCACGCAATATTCCCATTCTCAAGACAAACGAACTTCCGGACAAGAATCCGTCCAGCTTGCCACCACCTCGTTTTCCGGCGTGATTGACGAAAGTGTCGTCGCAAACGCGGGTGACGGCTATGTTCGGTGGAGTCATAAACTTGTGAATTCGGGTCAAAGGAATCACCGTGAAGCTGAGCGATGAGGGCGTGCCACCGCTTGCGTTCGTGCAGCTGCTCGAACGCCGCGCACTCGACCCTGACGCCGCCGCGCGCCTTCGCGCGATCATGCACCGCGAAGGAACCAGTGAAGCGACGCTCATTCAGCATGACGTCCAGGCGCCGATACGGTGGTTTCGGGAGGTCTATCCCGAACTCGATATCGCCCAGGCCACTCGACTCGGATTTGCGTTTGCCGAGCAGGCCCAGTTGACATCGTTCGGGCCCCTGAGTTCACCTTTGATCAGCGCTGGTTCGGTCGCCGAGATCGTCGATCTCCTGACATACCTGCCATTGATCTCCACGGCGTTGAAATCGCAGTTCCACACTGGCGACTACGGTCTGATCGTCGGGCTCACTGCGCACACAGGCGATTCCGCACTGGACTGCTTGGTCATCACCTACGGCGGGTCGGCGTTGTTACGACTGCTGGACATGCTCGCCGGTGACATATCGCCGGTGACACTCCATCTGAGCTGGCCGGAGCCGACCGAGGTGAGCCACGACAAAGGTCCGGCGAATCGCCGGTTCTTCGACGCTCCGATTTCCTTCGTCCACGTACCCGAGGACACACTAAACAAGGCTTGTCGGTTCTCGGACCCTCTCGCATATCGTCTCGCTATCGCTGATCTGCAGCGGACACTCGCCCATCGGAGTGGGTCCATGTCATCCGCCGAGAAGGTGAGGCAACTGTTGGAAAAGGACCTCGGACAGCGAACCAACCATGATGTTGCACAAGCATTGTCGATGTCCAGCAGCACGTTGAAACGGCGGCTTGCCGAAGAAGGAACCACCTACAGAAAGGTGCGCCAATCGCTGCTGTACGAACGCGCGATGCTACGGCTCCTCGATCGCTCGGTTTCGGTCAGCGAGATCGCTTCTGAACTCGGATACAGCGACCTCGCCAACTTCTCTCATGCCTTCAAACGCTGGACCGGGCGCTCTCCGAGAGATTTCCGAAACCCACGACTCTCGGACGACCCGGATTCGACGTAGACCACACAGACGGGGTCAGATCGATGCATCGTTCGTTCGCGGCCTGGTCGATCTCCGTCTCGGAGATTTCGGAGACGTCACCGCCTCCCTGCCGTGAGAAGAAGAGTGTGTGCAGACCCGAGTACGAACCACTTGTCACTCGACGGTGTCGGCCGGTACGCGTGCGGTCTCCGATTCGAGAAAGTCGACGAGTGCTTCCAACAGGCTGTCCGCGCGGGTTTCGACATCGGCGAGGACGGAGTCCACGCCGTCGAGAAGACCGTGGGCGTGTCTACGCGCAAGCGTTCCGCGTTCGTAGTAGCCGGGGTCGAGCAGGACCCGCGGTACTGGATCCGGTGCCGCGATCTGCTCCGGATGTTGTGACCGCGCAGTGGGCTGCAGGTGGGTGGGTGCCCGTCCGTCCAGGTGCATTCGCACGATGCCCGCGACCGCACGGGCGGTCAGCGGGGTCGCAGCCAACGGGGTGTGGCCCCACCGGTCGATAGGAATCGACAGCGGCTGTTTCCCGGCCGGGTCGAAATACCGGTCGTATCCGCCGAGCCCGGTGCCGTCCACGGCATCGAGAGCGTCGGCGAGCATTCGGGTGCTCGGATACCGGGTCCGATGGCCGAGTACCTCACACCAGCGCTGGTACACCGTGCGCGGAGAAATGCCCGTCCCCGCCAGCGCGAGGGAAGTGACAGTGCGGACGCCGCGGCCTGCCTCGACGCGAAGGGCGTCGAGACAGGCATCGGCGGTGACATCGCATGCCCGCAGGGCCGCGATCTGCGTGTACGGCAGACCTGTCGTAGCGAGCGTGAGGATCAGTACGTCTCTGCGTGCGAACAACGCTGACGGCCAACCGTATTCGGGAAGCCGCGCGATGATTCCGCCGATCACGGCTGCCACCTCTTGCAGGCGCGACGTACGCGCCACGTCCAGCGCAGCCCGAACGATCTCAGCACACCCCGGAGGAGGTAATAGATGCCGATGATGAGCGATGTCGATCACCGCGATCCGACGGCGTTGGGTCGTCGGCGCGGCGGGGTGCGCGTGAAGAAACCGAGCAAGCGACTCCGGAGAGGCCGCCAGTGAGGGTTCGCCATGGGCGGTGCACCAGTCCTCGAACAGTGACCACGTGTGCCGATCCCGCCTCGGTATCGACGTGTTCGTGATGTCCGCTGGTCGTATCGGACAAGGGCGGTCGTCGTGGTCAGCATCTGCCCCGGTCGTCCCGTCGCCGGTCACTGGCTCGGTCGGGTGCCTGGTCATAAGCCGAGCTCGGTGACGGCGTTGCCGATCAGTGGCGCATTCTCGTGAGCGTATGTTTCGACCATTGCGGGTGTGGTGTGCCCGGTTTGGCGCATGATGGCGTGCGCGTCAGCTCCGTTGCGGAAGGCTTGCATGACGAAGCCGGAACGGAGGGAATGCCCGCCGAGCTGAGCGACGGTGACGGGGTCGTATCCAGCTCGAGTAGCGCGGCGGCGGATCGCCGCGTGCACCGCGGCTCCGGACAGGGCTGTGTCGGAGAGGTTGCCGTTCTTGCGGACGGACCGAAACAGAGGGGACCGTTTCTCGACCACAGGAAGGGTGCCGCGACAAATATGGGAGTCGAATTCCACTGCGCGGGAGAGTATTCGGATGACGGCAACTCTGCCGCCGGTGTCGAACGCTGCGACGATCTGCAGCCATCGCACCCACGCGCAGACCGGGCATGACTCGTGGCGGGCGGTGAACGGGAGTGCTTTCACGGTTCCGGTGCCGTCCTGGTCGGTCTTCGACTTCCGGATACGTACATGCGCACCATCGAGGCGGTCGCGGTGGACATCGCGGCATTCGAGCGCTACGAGTTCGCTGCGGCGGAATGCGCCGGTGTAGCCCATCAGCAGTAGCGCGGTGTCGCGGCGTTCGAGGACCTCCGACGCCCAGCCCGCTGCAGTGCGTCGGGCGTGGTCGACGATCGTAGTGATGTCAGCGGTGAGGAGCGGGGCACGGGGTCTGCGGGGCCGCTCCCCCGCAGACGCGTAATCCCGCCGGATACCCGAGAGGGTGGCGCGGACCATCTCGTGCCCGCACGGGTTGTCGTGTCCAGTAGCGCGGTGGCGGTCCGCGACCGCCGCGATCCATTTGTCGAACGTCGACGGCGCATACGCCCGCGTCCCGTCGACGGTGAGCGTGTCGGCGGCGCCGACGAGGTACGCCGCCACCGTTGCGGGATGCGCCGGCAAAGCCTGGTGCCCGAGGACGATGCACCAGGTTTCGAAGCGTCGCCACGCCGAGCTGTAAGCCCGGCGGGTACCGGCGGACCGCGATGCAGCCATCGACCGCTCGATCCGAGCGGCAACCTCGGGTGTCAGGTCCGGAAACACCGCAGCGCCACCCGACACGACAGCTGGGACAGCGTTCGAGCCGGCTGCTGGCTGGCGTTCTGTCATGGGGTGGACTGTATCGGGCAGCTCCGACACATTTCTGGATTCGAAACCACGCTCAGCTGGCGGTTTGCGGGTCTACGGTGCGGGAAGGAAAATTCTCGTCGGTCACCGCACAAATAACGTTGGTGACTATGACCCCGCCGCGAAAACGGCGCTTCTCGGCTGTCGCCGCGCGTGCATCGCGGACGACCCCCCTCCATCGGGCGAGAACTACGTCGGCGGATGGCGCAGCGGGATCCCGTGGTCGAGGAACAGTTGCACCGTCTCATCCAGCTCCGCCGCGGTGCGGCACCACCCCCAGCGCAGGAAGTTGTACAACGAACTGGCGGATGCAGGATCGACGCGCGCCGCCGCGATGGCGGCCTCGGCCGCAGCGTGCGCGTCAGCCCACAGATCGCCCTCGGGTGCGGGATAAGACGAGCGCGTCGGAGCTGTCCCGGGATCGACCGGCTCGTAGGGTCGTGGGCGCAGCAGAGATGCGTGCGCACCGCCGGCATCGATCTCACCGCTCTCGACCATCGCAATGCCGATCGCTGCAGCCTCGAGAACTTTCGCCTGCTCGTCCCAGTGCAGGTCCTCGAACGGAACCCACGCTGTCCGCAACGGGCGAGAACGACCGGCGGCCCTCCAGATCGCAACGAGCCTCGTCGCCCACCGTCCGGTGCGAACCAGCGGCGAGGACACTTCGTCGACGACGGTGCGCAGAAGCCGGAACCACACAGCGGCATGTACCCGGCCCGGGCCGAGCTCCACCCATCCCGTCGTCAGAGCCTCGGTACTGCGCCGATCGAGGTCCGTGACCGCTGAGGGAACCGGAACGGGCGAGACCCGTTCGTCCGAACCGAACCGGACCTGATCCCAGAAGATCGCATGACCAGGGAAAGCAGAGCAGGGTTCGAGTCGACAACGGTGGTCGAGGCAGCTGCTCAGCACCGGATATTGATGCAGCAGAGTCATGTTGATATCAGCAGTGGATTCGAGGCTGTCGATACATGCCGGGCATGCCCGACTGCGCGGAGTGCTCGCCCACGGCAACCATGCCTCGCTCGTGGGTGTGCGACGTCGTCGATCCTGCCTCGCGAGGTCGGCCGGTAGCAGGATCGAGAATTGGTGGACGTAGGTGTCGAAGTCGCAGTCGGCGGGGTCGGTGCTGTCGAGCAACCACGGTGTCCACCCCGCCAACGTCATCATCCGCACCCTCTCTACCGGGACTGCGCCGCGACCGGCCAGCTCGATAAGTATCGGCTCCGGTGTGTAGCGGTCGAGATCCTCGACAGCACAATCGATATCGAGGTCTGCTAGCAGGGTCAGAAGGCTTGATGTGCGGATACAGCTCGCATATCCGGGCCAACCAGGACGAGAGGACCTCCCCTGGCAGTGGCGGCGGGTGCAGCGGCCACGGGCGAACGTACGCATCATCGGGCATCGCAGCGAGCCGCGCGTTCACGCGAGGTGGCGCTCGAACTGGCGGCGTCGCTCCGTGGGACCGACGTACGGAGTGCGTGTGAGCACCGATGAGGTGATCGCTTCCTCTCCGCTGTCGACGGCGGTCACTGCGGCGGCAGTGAGCAGCGTTGTCAGTTCACCGATGGTGCCCTCGGAGCGAGTGAGGAGGTAGTCGGTCATCTCCGGTGATGTCAGGTGCGAGGGTTTGCGGAGGGGGAAGCTCGTGGTGAAGCTGGCCAGCAGTGATCTGGTGTCGGCAGTGTTGGTCCAGACAGGCAAAGTCATGGGGTGGAATCGGTTCTCCAGCTGGGGATCGGTTCGGATGGCGAGGTAGGCGTCGCGGGTTCCGACAGCGACAAGAGGAATGCGTAGTTCGTTGCCCAGGAACCGCAGCACGTTCAAGAATTCGCGGCGGACGTTGTCGCGGCCGGCGAGAACATTGTGGAGCTCGTCGATGATCAACATCCGTACGCCGGTGGCGCGGAGCAGCATCAATGCTTGCTGTTCGAGTTCGTGGACCCGATTGCGGGGCCTGGTCGGTGTTCCCAACGCTGTGAGCAGTGCGAGGTAGAACCGGCCGGGTGACGGGTCCGGGGGCATCTGCATGCACAACACCGGTGTCTGCTCGCGGTCGGACAAGCTGATCGGCGGATGAGTGCGCCGGAACTTTTCGATGATCATCGACTTGCCGTTGTTCGTCGG